>NZ_JBHYIG010000025.1:46299-55185 GCF_042740015.1 Streptomyces sp. NPDC059037 | reverse complement strand
AGTGGACGGTGTCGATCACGGACGTCACCGACCTGGCCCACCGGGTCCACGCCCTCGTACGCGAGAACGATCTGACCGCCGCCGCGCGCCTCCTCCCGACGGAACGCCCCTACCCAGCCGGGGACGACCTGCTCGCCCACCTGCGTGCGTGACGAAGGAGAACAGCACCCTGGTGCACCGCGAGGCGGTCAGCCGGGGCCAGACCGCTCCCCTCGCAGGTACAGTCGGCCAGCATTACTATGAGCGTAGGCTTTAACCCTACGTAGGTGGTACCGATGAAGAGGACGGCGATCGGCCTTCCCCCCGAGCTGGCCGGCAGGGCGAACCTCGTCCTGCGCCCCAAGGACGCCGCCGTTGTCTACGCCCACCCGCGTCCCGAAATGGCGCGCCTGGTCAAGAACGGGGCAGCGCTCCGCCTGGCCACCGGGTACTACCTCCTCGTACCCGGCCGTCATCTCAGCGACAGCACCTGGCGTCCCGACCTCCACGCATTGGGTCTCGGCATCGGACAGGCCGACTACGGCCAGGACGGCGCCGCCCTGATGGGCATCGGGGCTGCCCGCCAGTTCGGGGCCGTCCCACGCGAGATCGCCGCCACGTTCATTGCCGTACCGAAGCAACGCCTGCCCCTGGAAACGGAGTTCGGACGGATCGTCTTCGTCCGCAGGGACGTGGCGAGCCTCGACCTGGAACGGATGGAGACCGAGGTGACTCCCGGATGGGTGACCACACCTGAACAGACTCTCCTGGACCTCGCCGCCCGCCCTACGCTTGGCGGCCTGCCCGCCGAAGCGATCAGCGAGGCGCTCCGTGCGCTCTCGCTGCGTGCCGATGCCGACCTGCTGACCGAACTGGCAGCCGGGCAGCACAAGACCGCTGCTCTGAAGAGGGCGCGGCACCTGATCGAGGGGGACTCGGATGCTGGACCGGAGTGATCTCGCGCGCATCGGCGCGGAATACGGCGCCGCCGAGCAGCAGGTGCGGCGCGATCACCTGATCAGCCACGTGCTGTGGGCGCTGGCCTCGCTGGATCAGCCGGTGGTGTTCTTCGGAGGTACGGCGCTCTCGCGTACGCACCTCACGACGGCGGCGTCCGGCGGTCGGCTGTCCGAGGACATCGATCTGTACACGGACGACCGCCCGGCGGTTGCCGATGCCCTCGGCTCCCGTATCCCCCGCTTGCTTCGACGTGAGTTCCCGCGTTCGCGGTGGGAGCCCGCGCTCTCCGGCATCCGTGGGGTGGATCCCGCCCAACTGGTGACCGGCGACGGACTGCGCCTGCGCGTCCAGCTCCTCGACACGCACACCGGCCACTCCGAATGGAAGCGCTGGCCCACCGAGCGGCGCAGTGTCGAACTGCGCTATCACGACGTCCCAGGCCCCGCCACGCTGAGGGTTCCGACGTTGGCGGCGTTCGTCGCCATGAAGGTGTCCGCGTACTGCGACCGCCACGCACCGCGCGACCTCTTCGACCTGGCGGCTCTGGCCCGCTCGGGCTCCATCAGCGTCGACGCGGCGGAGCTCGTGCGCATGGCGAGCGGCACGGCGCCCGCGCCGCACATGTTCAGCTCGTTGCCGGACATGGAGTGGGAGACCCAACTCGCCCACCAGACGGGCCATCTCCCCTCCGCGGAGGAGTGCCTCGACACAGTCCGGAACGCCTTCGCGGAGGCACTGGCCTGGCCGGAACCGTACGACCCCTTGGCCTGACTGGGTCCGTACGACGGAACATCAGCAGCTCCCAGTGGAAGCGCCCGCCCGCTGAACGTCCGGACTCAGGCTGATCTATTCCACCTCGATGCCGTAGTCCTGAACGAGTTCCTCCAGTCCGCCTCTGTAGCCCTTGCCGCCGAGGACGAATTCCCAGTCACCGCTGGACCTCAGACGGAAAGACCCGAGCACTAGGGCTGTTTCGAGCGGTCGGCCGTCAGAGACCTCAAGCCGTCCCAGCTCCGACATAGCCGGATCGAGCAGCCGGATGCAGGCATCTGTGAATCCGGAGAGATCAGCGTCCGGGTTGGCCTCTGGATCGATGGCCGCCACCAGCACGAACCGATCAGCCTCCACCGGCAGCCCGTCGAAGGCGACACAGATCGCAGCCTTGTCAGGCGCCTCCGCGGGAAGGGCGCGCACGGAGCCGTCGGGAGTCTGTGGATTGTTGAAGAAGACGAAGTGATCGTCGCTCAGGACGCGGTTGCCATGGCAGACGAGTGCACACACGTCCAAGGCAACGCTTCCGGTCCACGACATTCCCAGGACGTTGTAGTCGTCAGGGAGCCGAGTGTTCGGGTCCGGCGGGGTCGGCTGCGGTGAGGCTTGACGACCGCCCTCTCCTAATCGTCCGCGCAGTCCGTGACGATGCAGCAGGTCGACGAGTTCCGTGCCCGAGATGAGTTCCAGCGGCTTGCCGTTGGCGAAGGTATGAGAGCCGGGTCCGAACCCAGACGTCGTCACCAGGACGCCCTTGTTGGCGCCTGCGCCCTGCGCGGTCCCGTACAAGTCACGCACCGCAGTGGGCGGCACCGTGTTGCGATAGCGCTTCACCTGTACGACGATCTTGCCGCCTCGGATCGGTGTCGGATCCAGCGCGTCGACGTCCACACCTCCATCGCTGGAGCGCTGGGTCGTCACTGCCTGCATTCCCATGGCGCGGAAGAGATCTGCCACGAGATGCTCGAATTCCACCGGATCCATGTCGTACAGGTCCGGTTCTTCATCGCTGCCGTGGGCGACGACGCGATTTCCCACGTCTTGTGGCCGACGGCTCGGCCGTACCGGTGTGAGCTGGTCCGGCCTGGTCGAGAGCTGCCCTCTCAGGGCGCCGGCCAGGCAACTGCCCGCATCCACCTGTGCCAAGTGCAGGTCACGGAACGAGGAGCGTGAGGCCATGACCGTCGCGAGGAAGATGTGGCCCGGTCGGCCCGTCGTGGGGTCATGTCCATCGACGAATCCGTTCAGGGCCACGGACTCCAGTGCCCCCTGTTCGTCCGCGGCGAAGAGCTCGTGCAGGACCAGCAACATGCACTGCGCGAGAACCTCCTTGTACAGGGCCCGACGCTGGCTCTCCGGTCGAGGAGTCTCCTTGTCCTGGTCGGTCCCGTACATGTATCGAATGGACTTGATCGCAGGGACGATGTCGTAGGCAGGCAACTCCCAGTCGAGCACCAGCTGTCGGGCAGCGGAGTCGTACGCTGCCGCTATCTGTCGCGGGAAGCCATCAGGCCACGCCGTTGAGGAGTAGAGCGCAGCTGAGAAGTACTCGACCGCGGAGTCGGGGTCTCGGCGCCTCACGCCTTCGGATATCGCGACCACGCCGGCGTTGTGCTCACGTACCGCGGCCAGCTGGGAGTCGACCCACTGTTGGTACTCACGCTGATACGAAGCCAGTTGCTGTTGGCGGTGAGCCTCCGCTGCCTGCGCAACCTGAAGGTCCCGCTCGAAACGCGCCCGCGCCTCAGCCTGGGCATGAGCCCGGCGACTCGCAGTCCAACCACCCTGGGCTTGGTACTGACTGGCATCCGGCATGGGCACCGGCTGCGCCAACTGACCTGGAGCGAAGGGCTGAACATCCTCGGCTCGCATGAGTGAGGACGCCCTGAAGGCCGGAGCGTCGCAGCCTGAAGCGAGAAGGCTTTGCAGTGCTGCTACCTCTGCGTCCAGATCCTCCGTACGACGCAGCGCGTCTGCCTGCCGGTACTCGCGGTGGCTTTGGGCAGCTCGGCGCTGGTACGCCCGTGCTTGCTGAGCTTCTTGTCTCCGCTGTCTGGCCTCGGCCTCCGACTGGCGCTGCTGCTGTCGTTGCACCTCAGCCCACGCGCCGACAAGACCGGTAGAACGACGACTCATTGCTGCAGGCCCTCCCCAGGACGTTGGCAGCCGAAAGACACTTCGGTTGTCCCCACAACCAACTGTGACGAGACGACTCTAGCCAGCAACTGCCGCCACGCATATGCATTCGTCAAAGGCTGGGTGGAGATCCAACGCTGCAGGTCAACTCGCTGGGGGCGACTGAGCGTGCGGCACACGGCCCCGCCTGTGTGGTCGCCCTCGGTCCGCCGAATCTGCGCATGGCGCGCCAGCCACGGAAAGGGCTACGAACAAGGCTTGACCTGGATCAAGCCGTCCTTCCTGTGGATGATGTACCGCTGCGGCTGGGCCACCAAGGAGGATCAGCAGACCGTCCTGGCCGTCGAGATCACCCGCGAGGGCTTCGAGTGGGCCCTGCGTCACGCCTGCCTCTCGCACTACGCGCACGGGGTGCACGCCGACGCCGCCGCCTGGAAGCGTGAACTGAAGCAGGCGCCCACCCGAGTCCAGTGGGACCCCGAGCGCGATCTCCACCTCGCCCCTCTCCCGCACCGCTCGCTGCAGCTGGGCCTCGCGGGCGACGCGGCACGGCGCTATGCGGACGAGTGGACGGTGTCGATCACGGACGTCACCGACCTGGCCCACCGGGTCCACGCCCTCGTACGCGAGAACGATCTGACCGCCAGGGGGTGAGGTGCCTCCGCCACCTCAGACAGCGAGGCTGCGGATCAGCTTGTTGGCCTTGAAGTCGCGGGATTCGACGGTGAGTTTGCCGTCGCTCCCGAGGAGTACGCGCAGGCCCTGCGACTCCGCGCCCGAGCCCGGCTTCTCGCCGCCGTTGCCGTCGGGGCCGTACATGGTCTGGATGAAGCCGGTGTTGACCACGGTGAACCCCTTCGGGTCGCCGCCCTCGACGATCTTCTTCGCCGCCCAGTCCGAGCGGTTGAGGTCCCAGTGGGTGTGGCCGGAGAAGAAGACGACGTTCGGGTGGGCGCCGAGAATCGTGAGCAGGTCGGCCTCGTCGACGAAGTCCTGGTCGTAGAAGCGGGCGGCGTCCGCTCCTGTGGTGCCGGAGACCGAGCCCGGCAGGACGTGGTGGCTGAAGATCAGTACGTAGGGCTTGTCCGCGTGGGACTTGAGGGCGCCGTCCAGCCAGGAGAGCTGGGAGGAACCTAGCGTCACGAAGGGCGGGTTGGTGCCGTTCACCGCCGGCGCGGTGGTGCCGATGAAGAGCAGGGGGAGGTCGCCCGCCGTCGTCTGGGAGTAGACGTCCGGCATGCCCGTGTAGTCGAGGAAGCGCTTGACCTGGGTGTCGAAGGGGTCGGCGTTGTACTGCTCGTGGTTGCCGAGCGCGGCGAGGACCCGCTCCGGGTGGGGGTGGTCGGCGAGCGTGGCGTAGAGGTCGTCGTACTGCTGGGCGGTGCCCTGCGCTACGAGGTCACCGGCGATGACGAGGGCGTCGGAACCGCCGAAGGAGTTGAGGTCGTCCAGGGCGTTGCCGAAGTCGGCCAGGTCGCCCTGGATGTCGGAGATGACGTCGAGGGCGGTCACGGGGGCCTTTGCCCTTCCGGCCGCTCCCGCCTGGGCGGCGGTGAGGCCGCCGAGGGGGATGGTGGCCAGGGCTATGCCGCTGGCGGTGAGGAAGGTTCTGCGGGAGGGGGGCGTCGCCTCTGGGAACGTGGGGGGAGTTTTCATGGCGGGGAGAGTAACGGGGGTGCGGCGACGGGGAGTTGGACTCGTTGCTGCGGGGTGTTGGACTGTTGGAGATCTCTTGGGTGCGGTCGGGTGGCGCCCCGCGCCCTACGTCCCGATCATCCCCGTGACCGCTCCCACCGGATCCTCGTCCGGCTCCCCCTCCGGCCACCAGTCGTCCCGCCCCGGCTCGCTCCGGTACGGGTACCAGCGGCCGTCCCTCCCGTAGCGGAGTTGGAGGGAGCCGGAGGTGTTGGTGAGGTGGTTGCGGTGGATCGTCATGCGGGGGAGGTCTGCCGTGATGAGGGCGCCTCGGGCCCGGTCGAAGGGGCCCGCCGGGGGGTCCCAGGGGGATTCGAGGACGGCCAGGCCCTCCTCCGCGCCCTGGCGCCACGCCGCCGCCGCGCGGGAGAGGTCGGTGGGGGTGTGGCCCACCGCCCTTGCCAGTTCGGCGAATTGGCGGCTGAAGGTGCGGCGGCCGGTGAGGCCGGGGTGTGACGCGGCCAGGCGTACCGCGTCGTGCCAGGGGTCGGCGGCCGCGAAGGGGTCCGCGCCTGTGGTGAGGAAGGCGTGGGCTCGGGCCGCCGCGTCCGTTGCCAGGAACTCCAGGGATGTGGGGTCGGGGGCGCCGGGGAGTGAGGGCAGGAGCGGGGGGTCGCCCGCGTGGGCGGGGGCGGCGAGAGGGGGTGGGAGCGGGGGGCGGTAGTCCGTGGCGATGGCGTCCCGTGCCAGGGTTCCCGGAAGGTTCTCGGGGCCCGCCTCGGTCGCCGCGTCGGACTGCTCGCGGGCCGCCTCGTGCGCGTTGCGCTGCGCCAGTTCGTCCAGAAGCGCCGCCTCGTCTCCGCCGCGCAGGAGGAGGAGTACGAAGGGGTCCGCGTCCAGGAGCCTGGCCGTCTGGTAGGCGAGGGCCGCCGCGTGCTTGCAGGGGCGGCCGTGGTCCGGGCAGCTGCAGGACGGGACCAAATCACCAGGGCCGGGGAGGAGTTGGACGTCGGCTCGTTCGGCCGCCTCCGCAAGGGCGTGCGGCATGTCCTTGTCCAGGAGCGCCGCGATGTGCGCGGGTTCCGTGGCCACCGCGTCCAGGAAGGTGTCCCAGTCCTCCGGGGTGAGGGTGCGCATGCGGATCTCGGCGCGGTAGGGGCGCGGGCGACTTCCGTGTACGTACGCGACGATGCGGCCCGGCGCGACGGTGATCGTGTCGACGTGACCCTCACGGGCGTAGGCACGGCCACGGCTGAGCCGGCCCGGGTCGAGCGACGTCCCCTCCAGGGCGGCGATCCAGGCGTTGCCCCACCAGGAGGTCGCGAACGGGGCCTGGGGATCGGGGTGTTGAGGGAGCGGGGGGAAGACTCGGCCGTTTCCGCCGGTGCGGGTGGCGGGGGCCCGCATGCCACCCCCACGCGCTCCCGCACCACCCGCCGAACCACCCCCGCCCCTCACACCGCCCTCCGCAACGACACCAGATCCGAAAGCTCCGCATCCGTCAGCTCCGTCAGTGCCGCCTCGCCGCCGCCCAGTACCGCGTCCGCCAACGCCTGCTTGTGGGAGAGGAGTTCGGCGATGCGGTCCTCCACCGTGCCCTCGGCGATCAGGCGGTGGACCTGGACCGGCTGGGTCTGGCCGATGCGGTAGGCGCGGTCCGTTGCCTGGTCCTCTACCGCCGGGTTCCACCAGCGGTCGTAGTGGATGACATGGCCCGCGCGCGTCAGGTTCAGGCCCGTGCCCGCCGCCTTCAAGGAGAGCAGGAACACCGGGGCCTCGCCCGACTGGAAGCGGTCCACCATCGCCTCGCGCCGCGGGACCGGCGTACCGCCGTGCAGGAACTGGGTGCCGATGCCGCGCGACGCCAGATGCGATTCGAGGAGGCGGGCCATCTCCACGTACTGCGTGAAGATCAGCACCGCCCCGTCCTCGGAGAGGATCGTGTCCAGGAGTTCGTCCAGGAGTTCCAGTTTGCCCGAGCGCGGGCGGCCGGTGCGGGTCATGATCGCGGCGTCCTTCAGGTACTGCGCCGGGTGGTTGCAGATCTGCTTCAGGGCCATGAGCAGCTTCATGACCAGGCCGCGGCGTGCGATGCCCTCCGACGCCTCGATGTGGGCCAGGGTCTCGCGTACGACCGCCTCGTAGAGCGACGCCTGTTCGCGGGTGAGGCTGACGGGGTGGTCCGTCTCCGTCTTCGGCGGCAGCTCCGGGGCGATGCCCGGGTCGGACTTCTTGCGGCGGAGAAGGAAGGGGCGGACCAGGCGGGACAGGCGGGCCATCGCCTCCTCGTTCTCGGCGTGCTCACCGCCCTCCACCAGGCGGGCATAGCGTGCGCGGAACGCCTTGAGCGGGCCGAGCAGGCCCGGTGTGGTCCAGTCGAGCAGGGCCCAGAGTTCGGAGAGGTTGTTCTCGACGGGGGTGCCGGTCAGGGCGACGCGCGCCGCCGAGGGGATCGTGCGCAGCGCCTTCGCCGTCGCCGCGTGCGGGTTCTTGACGTGCTGGGCCTCGTCCGCGACCACCAGACCCCAGGAGCAGGACGCCAGTTCGGACGCGCTCGTACGCATCGTGCCGTACGTCGTCAGGACGAAGCCGCCCTCCAGGTCGCCTTCGAGGCTGCGGCCCGTGCCGTGGAAGCGGCGCACCGGCACGCCCGGCGCGAAGCGCTCGATCTCCCGCTGCCAGTTGCCGAGGAGTGAGGCCGGACAGATCACCAAGGTCGGCTCGGGGCGGGCGCGGTGCAGATGGAGGGCGATCAGGGTGACCGTCTTGCCGAGGCCCATGTCGTCGGCGAGGCAGCCGCCGAGGCCGAGGGATGTCATCCGGTCCAGCCAGGACAGGCCGCGGAGTTGATAGTCGCGCAGGGTCGCGGCCAGGGCGGGCGGCTGCGTAACGGGGTGCAGCTCGTCGGTCAGGCGTTCCCGCAGTCGGGCGAGTGCGCCGATCGGCACGGCCTCGACCCGTTCCCCGTCCACCTCGGCCCCGCCCGTCAGTGCGACGGACAGCGCGTCCACCGGGTCGAGCAGGCCCAGGTCCCGCTTGCGTGCCTTGCGTACGAGTTCGGGGTCGACCAGGACCCATTGGTCACGGAGGCGTACGACGGGGCGGTGCGCCTCCGCGAGTACGTCCATCTCGGCTTCGGTGAGCGGCTCACCGGCTCCGTCGGCCCCCTCCGATCCCAGCGCCAACTGCCAGCGGAATTCGAGGAGTTGCTCGGTCTTGAAGAAGTCGAAGTTGTCGGCCGCCGTGCCGGGCGCGGGGCGTACGACGGCCGTCGCCGTCAGGCCACGCGTCAGCTCGCGGGGCCAGTGCACGGCCACGCCCGCCGCGCCGAGCCGGGGCGGGGGGGCGCCCCCCCCGACGAAAAAAACAAACAACCACACCCGCCAGAACGCACGCACACGCCCG
>NZ_JBHYIG010000025.1:13043-46289 GCF_042740015.1 Streptomyces sp. NPDC059037 | reverse complement strand
GGGCCCGGCCCCGCCCGCCGCGCGGTGGGGGGCGGGGGCCGCGCCGAGCAGTTCGTACAACTCCTCCTCGCTCAGCGGCAGTACGTCAGGCAGCGGCCGTTCGAGGAGCCGGGCGAGCGGCGGCCAGACGCGGGCGGCGCGGCGCACGGCGAGGAGCGTGTCGACGCGGGCGCGCGGACCGAAGTGGTCGGCCCCCGCCCAGAGTTGGGCGGCGTCCGCGACGAGCGTGGGGTCGGCGAGGCTGTGCACCTGAACCACAGCTGCGGCTGCAACCACCGCCGCGGCCGCGCCCTCACCGCCACCGGAGGCTTCGCCATCGGCAGGTTCCGCCCTGTCGAACACCTCGTGCGCCCGCAGATCGAGCCGCAGCGACACCCGCACCCCGGCATCCATCCCGGCCGCCACCTCCGCAGCCCACTCCCGCGCGCCCGCCAGCCGCTGCGGCTCGCGCGCGGCGAAGGGCGCCCCGACGGCGTGAGCCGCGGCGGGCGTACGGGGCAGGGCGTCCACCACCGCGTCGACGAAGGCCCTGACCAGGGCGAGCGGCTCGGGCAGCAGGAGGGGCCTGCTGCCGGGCAGCGGTACGGCGTGCGCCTGTGCGGGCATGGCCGCGGCGATCGCCCGCAGCTGCGTGACGTCGGCCTCGTCAAGGGGTCCCGCCCGCCAGGCGTCGAGGTCGCCGCCGGTAAGACCGGGCAGCAGCCGCCCCCGCGCGGCCAGGTGCATCGCGTGCCGGGCGGCGGCGGTCCAGCAGGCGACGGCGGGGTGCGGGCGCAGTTGCGGGTACGGATGCGGGCGCAGGTGCGGGTGCACCGGCTCGGCCCGCAGGAGCAGCGGCAGCGCGTCCGCCACGGGCAGGATCAGCGCGGGAACGGTGCGGGTACGGACACCCTTGCCGTGTCGGCGTACGACGGGAATCTCACCCTCGACGGCACGGGACAGGACCGTGTCCGCACCGCGGGCCGGGAGCGCCTCATCAGCACTCCCGGCAGAAAGCCCCGCCCCCGCACCCGCCCCTGCGCCCGCACCCGCACCCCCGACCGGAAGCTCCCCCTCCGGCGCCCAGAACGCGATCCGCCCCTCCCTCGGCACCTCGGCCGGCAGAAAGACAGCGGCACAGGACCTCAGCAGCTCACGGGCCTCCGGGGGCACGAGAGCGTCGTCGGCGCCCGCGGCAGCGTCCCGCACCCGCACCGCCCTCACGTTCACCGCCTCGCTCACCGTCAGCCACCCGCACGTCATTCCCGAAAGCCACCCTAAGTCAGCAGGTCGACCACCTCGGGATGAACGCTGGTAGGAAACTTTCCTAACAATAGTTCGCCCCGCGTTATTGACGCGCACATGTCGTCTCGACAAGATGCCTGCGGAACGGTCCCCACACCGCTCACGGCCCCCACGCCGATCTAGGAGACGGACATGCCGCCCACCCCCCGCGCCATGAACACCCGTACAAGCAAGACCCGTACAAGCAAGACCCGCACAAGCAAGACCCGTGCAAAGAAGGCCCGTTGGGCCATCCCCCTCGCCACAGGCGCGTCGCTCGCGCTGGTCGGCGGGGTGCTGCTCTGGTCCCCGGCCGACGAGGCCGACGCCGCGCCGACCGGCAAGGACGCGAAGGCGGCGTTCACCGCGGTCGCCGCCGGCGACATCGCCGAACAGTGCACCGAGGACGACAGCGGCTGCGAGCACCCCAAGACCGCCGCGCTCGTCGAGAAGCTCAACCCGTCCTTCGTGATGACGATGGGCGACAACCAGTACGACGACGCCCGGCTGCGGGACTTCGAGAAGTACTACGACACCAGCTGGGGCGCCTTCAAGGACAAGACCCGCCCGACCCCGGGCAACCACGAGACGTACGACCCGGAAGGCGCGCTCGCCGGCTACAAGTCGTACTTCGGCGATGTGGCCTACCCCAAGGGCGAGAGCTACTACAGCTACGACCAGGACAACTGGCACTTCATCGCGCTCGACTCCAACAGCTTCGACGACGACGCGCAGATCGAGTGGCTCAAGGCCGACCTCGCCGCCAACTCCAAGAAGTGCGTGGCCGCTTACTGGCACCACCCGCTCTTCTCCTCCGGCGAGCACGGCAACGACCCGGTCAGCAGGCCGATCTGGAAGATCCTGTACGACAACAAGGCCGAGCTGGTGCTCAACGGCCACGACCACCACTACGAGCGGTTCGCCCCGCAGAACGCGGACGGCGAGGCCGACGAGAACGGCATCGTCGAGCTGCTCGGCGGCATGGGCGGCGCCAACCCGTACAAGATCGAGGAAGTGCAGCCCAACAGCGAGAAGCGGCTGACCGAGACCTTCGGCGTGGTGAAGCTGGACTTCACCGACACGGGCTTCTCCTGGGACCTCGTCGGCACGGACGGCGCGACGAAGGACAGCAGCCCGTCCTACGAGTGCCACTGAGCCGGCGGGATGTATCTGGCATCCACCGACGCGGTCGCGAAGGCCAAAGCCAAGGCCACAACTGAAGCCGAGCCCGAGGTCGCGGCGGAAGCCGAGGAGACAGCCGAGGGCAAGGCCAAGCGCGGCCGCGTCGCCGGGCCCGTCATCGCCCTCGGCGCGGTCAGCCTGGTCACCGACATCTCCTCCGAGATGGTCACGGCGGTCCTTCCGCTCTACTTCGTGCTCCAACTCGGGCTCTCTCCGCTCCAGTTCGGCTTCCTCGACGGCCTCTACAACGGCGTGACCGCCTTCGTGCGGCTCCTGGGCGGTTACGCCGCCGACCGCGGCGGACGGCACAAGCTCGTCGCGGGCGGCGGCTACGCGCTCTCCGCGCTCTCCCGGCTCGGCCTGCTCCTCGCGGGCGGCGCCACGGCCGGGATCGGCGCGGCGCTCGCGGCGGACCGCATCGGCAAGGGGGTGCGCACCGCGCCGCGCGACGCGCTGATCTCGCTCAGCAGCCCGCCGGACACCCTCGGCCGCGCCTTCGGCGTGCACCGGGCGATGGACACGACGGGCGCGCTGCTCGGCCCGCTCGCCGCGTTCGCGCTGCTGTGGGCGACGGCGGACGCGTACGACGCCGTGTTCGTGGTCAGCTTCTGCTTCGGGCTGCTCGGGGTCCTCATGCTGGTCGCGTTCGTACCGGGGCGGCACGACGCCACCCTTGTCGCCGCCACCCGGCGGGAGCCTCGGGAGCCTTCAACCACCAAGCGGGGCAGGGTCGTTGACCTCCTGCGCATCCCCGCGTTCCGGCGCGTCCTCGGCGCGGCGGCGCTGCTCGGCGCGGCCACCATCGGCGACGCCTTCCTGTATCTGCTGCTCCAGCGGCGGCTCGACTTCGCGGTCAGCTGGTTCCCGCTGCTGCCCCTGGGAGCCGCCGCCGTCTATCTGCTGCTCGCGGTGCCCGCGGGACGGCTCGCCGACCGTGTGGGCCGCCGCGTCCCGTTCCTGGCCGGGCACGCGGCACTGCTCGGCGGGTACGTCCTGCTGCTCTGCCCCACCGACGGCCTGCCCCTGCTCGTCGGCGTACTGCTGCTGCTCGGCATCTTCTACGCCGCCACCGACGGCGTCCTGATGGCGCTCGCCACGCCCGTGCTGCCGCGGGGACGCAGGGCGAGCGGCATGGCGGTACTCCAGACGGGCCAGGCCCTGACCCGCCTTGTCGCCGCGGCGGGCTTCGGCGCGGCGTGGACGCTGTGGGGCATCGGCCCCGCGCTGACCTGCGCGGTGCTCGCCCTCACGGTGGCGCTGGCGGGGGCGGCGCTGCTGCTTCCCCGCACCGGAAGCCTCCAGAACCCCGAAAGGCAGGCATGACCGCGCAACCACCCTCCCTGCGCGCCCGGATCATCGCCGTGTCCGTGGCGGCGGCCGTCCTCGCCACGGTCGCCGTCGTCTACACGCTGCACGCCGCCGGGCGCGCCCAACCGGCCGCCGCGGCATCGGAGTTCGCCCTCGACACCGGGCAGCTGTACTTCCGCAGCTCGGAGGCCGGTGCGGGCCGCGTCGCCCGCACCGCCCTGCCGTCCGGCAAGGGGCCGCGCACCACAGGCGGCCCCTCCTGCGAGCGGTTCTACGCCGCCGGTGGCACCGCCGTGTGCCTGCAACGCCGCTCGGGGATCCCGCCCAAGTCGTACGCCGTGGTCCTGGACGACAGGCTCAAGGAAAAGCGCCGTATCGCGCTCACCGGCATCCCCAACCGGGCCCGGGTCTCGGCATCGGGACGGATGCTGTCGTGGACGATGTTCGCGACCGGCGACTCCTACGCGGGCTCGTCCTTCTCCACCCGTACGTCGATCCTGGACACCCGCACCGGCTATCTCATCAAGAACATGGAGGAGATCCCCCTCACCCTCGACGGCCGCCGCTACCACTCCCCCGACGTCAACTACTGGGGCGTCACCTTCGCCAAGGACGACAACCGCTTCTACGCGACCGTCTCGACGAAGGGGAGGACGTACCTCGTCCAGGGCGACATGAAGAAGTGGGCGGCGCGCACCCTGCGGACCAACGTCGAATGCCCCTCCCTCTCCCCCGACAACACCCGCATCGCCTTCAAGAAGCGCGTACGGAAGGGCACTTCGGACCCGTGGCGCCTGTACGTGCTCGACCTGCGGACGATGCGCGAGCGCCCGCTTGCCGAGTCCCGCAACGTCGACGACCAGGCGGCCTGGCTCGACGACGACACCCTCGCGTACGCGCTTCCCGGCAAGGAGGGCCGCAAGCAGGACATCTGGACGACCCGGGCGGACGGCGAAGGAGAGCCGAACCTCCTGGTAGAGGGCGGGACTTCACCGTCCGCGGTGCGCTGACCCCGTACGCGGTCCGGGCGATCTCACGCCAGGAATCGGGCGACAGGCGCGACGAATCCCTCCGCGTCGTCGAGCCACGGAAAGTGCCCCGCGCCCGGCCGCACGACGAGCGTCGCGTCCGGGAACAGCGCGGCGACCTCCGCCACGGCGGCCGGCGGCGCGCCCAGGTCGAACTCCCCGGCGACCACCAGGACCGGCGCCCCGAACGCGGCGAGCGCCGCGCGCGTGGCCTCGGGCTCGAATGCGCCATCGGCGCCGAAGGCCTCGGTGACGGCCGGGTTCTGCTGGCCGGCCTCCGCCGCCTGATGCGCCTGCGCCGCCGCGTCCCAATTGCCGTACGAAAAAGGCGCGATGGCCTGCCAGCTGTCCGCCGTGGCGTTGCCGGACACGATGGCTTCGAGGGCCGCGAAGGCCTCCGGGAACCAGGGCTCGTCCTTGCGGAGCAGCGCGGTCTCGCGCCGGGTCGCACCGTCGATCGCCACGCCGACGGCCCTGGTGCTCGGCGTGACCAGGACGAGCCTGCCGACCCGCTCGGGGTGGCGGGCCGCGTACTGGACGGCGATGTTCGCGCCCGCACTGTGCCCGAGCAGATCGATGCGGTCGAGCCCGAGGTGCTCCCGCAGGGCCTCGACGTCGTCGACGAGCCGGTCGCACCGGCAGGACGCGAGATCCTGCGGCAGCGCGGACTCCCCCGTGCCCCGGATGTCCAACATGATCAATTGCCGGTGCGCGGACAGACCGCCGAGCTCACCGAGGTACGCGGAGTCCTGCGGACCGCCGGGCAGGCAGACGAGCGGGGCGCCGGCGTCGTCGCCGTACACGTGATGGGCGAGGTCCGTGCCGTCAGGGGCGGGGAAGAGGGGCATGGCGGCGATCTTTACAGCGCGGGGCCGACCGGGCAACCAAATAGCTCGCCCGCCCCCTCGGCGCCACCGAATTCGGATGCGTACGACCGTCCTGCTCCCGCACGATCAGGGGCATGACTCCCATCCACCGCACCACGGTCCCCACCCTCTTCCCGCCCCCCGGATACGCCCACGCCGCCGTCGTCGAGGCAGGCGCCCGCCTCGCCTTCATGGCGGGCTCCGTGCCGCTCGACCCCGAGGGGAACCTCGTCGGCGATGGCGACGTGCCCCGGCAGACCGCGCAGGTCATCGCCAACCTCGACGAGGCGCTGCGCGCGATCGGCAGTGATCTCTCCCAGGTGGTGGCCAGCACGGTGTACGTGGTCGGGGACGAACGCGGCGCACTGAGCGAGGCATGGGAGGTCGTCCGCGCCTCCGCCCTGCACGCGGGCCCGCACACCTCGACGCTCCTCGGCACCACGTGCCTCGGGTACCCCGGCCAGCTGGTGGAGATCACCGCCACGGCCGTGGTGCCGGAGGCCGCTGCCGGTCCCGGGGCGGCCCCCTGAGCGCTCCGCGGGGAGTGCGGTGATGAAGCCGCGGGCCGGTGAGGGCTGGTCGCGCAGTTCCCCGCGCCCCTTACGGGGCCGCGGCCGACCGCGCCACGCAGTCGAGGATCACCTGGCCAAGCGGGGTCGTGTATACGCCGGCGACGCGCAGCCCGCTGTCGGCCGCCAGGGCCGCGTACTCGTCGACGCTGCGTTCCCGGCCGCCCGCGAGGACCAGCATGCGCAGGTCCATCTCCGCGAAGGACGCCGGGTCGTCGGCGGACGTCTCGATGACGACGACCCGGCCGTGCTCCCCGGCCGCTTCGGCACACCGGCGCAGGACGGCACGGGCCTGCGTGTCGCCCCAGTCGTGCACCACTCCGCTGAGGATGTACACGTCCGAGCCGGCGGGCAGCGGGTCGAAGAAGCTCTGCCCGACGATCTCGCACCGGTCCGCGAGGCCGCGTGCGGCGAGGAACTCCCGGCCCCGCTCGGCGGTCTCGGGGAGGTCGAGCAGGGTGGCGCGCAGGCCCGGGTGGGTTGCGAGCACCTCGGACAGGAGCGCGCCGACGCCGCCGCCGACATCGGTCACGTGCCGGGCCGTGGACCAGTCGTAGCCTCCGGCCGCGTCCGCCACGAAGGCCGCGCCGGACGACATCGTGGCGTCGAAGGAGGCCGCCATGTCCGGATGCGCCGCCAGATAGGGCCAGAACGGGGCGCCGAAGACCTTCTCCCAGGCGGGCTCCCCGGTGCGGACGGTGTGCATCAGGCCGGTGAACGCCAGGTCCATCGTGCCGCCGAAACCGTCGAGGTCGAGCCAGCTCCGCAGCTGCGCCGGATGACCGGAACGCAGCAGCTCCGCGGTGCCGTTGAGCCCGAAGCGCCCGGGCTCCGGCTCGGTGAAGACGCCGTGGCACACCAGGTGGCGCAGCATCCGGCCGAGCGCGTCCTGATCGGTCCCCGAGCGCCCGGCGAGGTCGTCGATCTGCCCGGAGCCGTCGGCGATCAGATCGGCGATGCCCAGTGTGGCGGCCGTGCGCAGGGCCATGGGGGTGATCAGGTCCATCAGCGGCCCGGTGGTCCGCCAGGCCCGCAGCGCACTGTCGCCCTCGCTCTCCGGGTCCTGCGGGGCCGTCTCTGTCATGGTCGCCTCCCTGTCCCTCTTTGTCCGCGCACCTCGGAGCGCTCAGCTCTTGGCCCGGCTCGCGAGCCCCAGAGCGTACTGCGGCCACCACTCCCCGACCTGCGGCCCGCCCCGGCAGGTGCCGTCGGACTCTCCGGGGCGCTTGATCCACAGGTAGGCGTCGAGCGCGGCGTCGCCGGTGCCGGTGGTGGGCGGGGTGCCGAGGGCGCGGCCCGGCGGGTTGCACCAGGCCAAGTCGGAGCCGGTGTAGGGGCCGTTGCCGTTGCGGCTGCTGTCGACGACGAAGTGCTTGGCGCCGCCGATACCGGCCGCGAGGCGATGGCCGTACGCCGAACTGACCGCGTCGGTCTGGTAGTTGGACACGTTGAGCGCGAAGCCGTCGGCCCCGGCGATCCCGGCCTGCCGCAGCGGGGTGACCAGGCGCTGCTCGTCGGGGATCCAGCCGGCGTTGCCCGCGTCGAGATACACCTTGGTGTTCGGGCGGGCCTTGAGGCGGTCGACGGCGTGCGCGAGCAGCGCGTACCGCTCCTCGGCGTCGGCCATCGCACAGCCCGCCACCTCCTGCGCGACGGCATCCGGTTCGACGATCACGTACGCGGCACGGTCGCCGATCGCCGCCGCGAACTCCTCGATCCACAGCCGGTACTCCGCCGCGCTCGCCGCGCCGCCGTGCGAGTAGTCGCCGCAGTCGCGGTGCGGAATGTAGTACGCGACGAGTACGGGGACGCGTCCCGCTTCGGCCGCCGCCCCTGTGACCGTGCGGACCTGTTGCCCCGGCTGCTCGTCGTGCAGCCACACGGCCTGGGCGCGGCCGCCGATGCGGTCCATGAGCAGCGCTTGGGAGGTGTGGCCCTGGCGTCGCCACTCGGCCGCCTGGCGGGCGGCGGAGCTGTCCGGTTCCACCCAGAAGGCGGTGTCCTGCGGCACGGACCCGGACGCGCCGGATACTCCAGACACCCCGGAAGCCCCGGAAGTCACAGAAGCCCCGGGCGCCTCAGTGCACCCGCTCGCCGCCGCGCCGAGCAGCAGCGCGGCGGCCAGGAGCCCGGAGCGGACGGTACGGCGAAGGACGGCGCGGGGACGGGGACGGGCCCCGCCGGACCGGACGGTCGACTGCGACACCGGGCACCTCCAGTTGCTCGGCGCCGGACCTGCCCGGCGCGCTGCACGGAGTCTGGGGCCGTCCGGCCCGCGCAGGGCACTTTCCCCCGCCGGTCGCGCGACGGATCGTTCCCGAACATCACTCCGACGGCGGCGGCGCCCAAGTACGGCTCTTCGGGAGGGGTTTGGCATATCCGCCGATCCGGCTCGTGGTCAGGCCGAGCCCGACGAGCGACTCGGCCAGCTTCACGGCGGCGGCCACACCGTCGACCACCGGCATGTCGAGCGCGGCGCCGACCTTCTCCTGCAGCCCGGTCATCCCGGCGCAGCCGAGCACCAGGACCTCGGCCCCCGCGTCCCGCGCCCGCCCGGCGGCACCGAGGAAGGCGCGCAGGGTGGCCTCCTCGTCCCCCAGGTCGAGGACGCCGAGCCCGGTGCCGACGACGGCCGCGCAGTTCCGCGCGACGCCCGCCGTGTGCAGGCTGTCCTCGATCTGGCCGCGGGCCCGGTCGAGGGTGGTGACGACGCCGTACCGCCGC
The DNA here is from genome assembly GCF_042740015.1 of Streptomyces sp. NPDC059037. Lineage (NCBI taxonomy): Bacteria > Bacillati > Actinomycetota > Actinomycetes > Kitasatosporales > Streptomycetaceae > Streptomyces > Streptomyces sp. NPDC059037. The sequence continues at coordinate 37,349 of NZ_JBHYIG010000025.1, read as the reverse complement.
CCGAGCAGACAGGCCAGATGGGCGGCCGCCTCGGTGATGTCGACGACGGGCACGTCGAGCAGCTCCCGGGCGCCCTCGCGTCCGTGCTCACCGAAACCGGCCATGACCACGGCGTCGTACGAACCCTCGTGACCACGCAAGGTGTCGAGGACGGCGGCCGCCGAGAGATAGCTGTCGAGCCACCCCTCGGCGGACTCGGGGCCCCAGGCTGGGGTGAGCCCGGTGATCGTGGTGCCCGGGGCGGCCGCGTCCCGGGCGCCGCGCACGATCTCCTCGGTCATCGACCGCGTGGTGTTGCAGTTGGTGACGACGATGCGCACTTAGCCCTCCACCGCGGCCGGGGCCTCGGCGGACCCGACGGCCGAGGCGGTCCGCTCCGAGCGGCACAGCGCGCCGTACAGCAGCGCGGCGGTCGCGGTCCCGATGAACCACGAGTACGGGGCGACGTAGTCGAAGAACGGCACCAAGGCGCAGACCGCCGCGAAGCCCGCCGTCGGCAGGAAGGCCGCGAGCGCCTTGGGGTTGACGCCCTTCTTGTAGTAGTACGGCGATCCCGGCTCGGCCTTGAAGAGCGCCTCGGTGTCGATGCGGCCGCGCTTCACCCAGAAGTAGTCGACGGCGATGATGCCGAACAGCGGCCCGAGGAAGGCGCCGAGCCCCCCGAGGAAGTAGTTCACGACGGTCGGGTTGGAGTACAGGTTCCACGGCGTGACAAGGAGGGCGGCGACCGTGGAGATGAGTCCGCCGATCTTGAAGGTGATCTTCTGCGGCCAGACATTGGCCAGGTCGTACGCGGGCGAGACGAAGTTGGCGACGATGTTCACGCCCATCGTGGCGACGGCGAAGGTGAGCGCCCCGAAGATCAGCACCCAGGTGTTGCCGATCTCGGCGACGAGTTCGGCGGGATCGGTGATGGCCTTCCCGAAGACTTCCAGGCTCCCGGCCGTGACCACCACCGAAAGGATCACGAAGGCGGTCGAATTGATGGGCAGTCCCCAGAAGTTGCCGCGCTTGACGGTGCGGTAGTCGGGGGCGAAGCGCGAGAAGTCGCAGAAGTTGAGCATCAGCGTGCCGTAGGTGGCGAGGATGAGCCCGATGGCGCCGAACCACTGCCGCACCTGCTCGCCCGTGGAGACGGGGTTCGGGGTGCTGGTGAGCGAGATGGTCCAGCCGGCCTTCCAGAGGATCCACACGGCGAGGGCGATCATCACGACCCAGATGGCGGGCCCGCAGAAGTCCTGGAACTTCCGTACGGACTCCATGCCCTGGGTCATGATCAGCCCCTGCACCAGCCAGAGGGCGACGAAGGAACACCAGCCGAGCGGGTGCAGCCCGAGGAAGGAGCCCTCGGTCCACGACTCCAGGCCCGGGAAGGCGGCGATGAGCATCACGTTGACCGCGATGGAGGCCAGGTAGGTCTGGATTCCGTACCACATGATGGCGATCACGGCCCGGATGAGGGCGGGGATGTTGGCGCCCCAGACACCGAAGCTGATGCGGCTGACCACGGGGAACGGCACGCCGTGGCGCTGGCCGATGCGCCCCATCATGTTCATTCCGGCGTAGATCAGTACGAAGCCGACGAGCAGCGAGGTGAAGATCTGCCAGACGTTGAGCCCGAGCACCAACAGGCCTGCGGCGAAGGTGTAGTTGCCGAGGTTGTGGACGTCGGACATCCACAGGGCGAAGAGGTCGAAGACCTTCCACTTGCGTTCGGCGCTGGGGGCGAGGTCTTCGTTGGTGAGCCGGGGATCGGGGACGAAGTCGTGTGTCGCGCCGGGGGAGTCGGCGCGCTGGGCGAGGGACACGGGGCCTCCTGAGCTGGGGACGGAGGTGCGGCACTTTGGTATACCAAAGTTTGGTATACCAAAGTGCCGCCATACTCCCGCCCCCGGCGGCGCCCGGCAATGTCCGTACGGTTACGAATCGGTAAATCGATGCGGGGTTCGGCAATGATGGACACCATGACGACCGTGGAGCAGCCGCTGGGCGCCGTACGCGAACGCGTGCTCGCCGAGCTGCGGCAGGAGATCATCGCCGGACGCCTCGGCCCGGGCGACCGCCTGGTCGAACGCGAACTCGCCGACCGCCTGGGGGTGTCCAGGGTCCCGGTGCGCGAGGCGATCCGGGCGCTGGTCGCCGAGGGCTTCATCACCTTCGAGACGCCGCGCAGGACCGTGGTGCGCCGGCTGACCCGCACCGACGTCACCGAACTCTTCGAACTGCGCGAGGCGTTGGAGGTCTTCGCCGCGGGGCGCGCGGCGCAGCGGGCCACCGAGGAGGGCCTCGCGGAGCTTTCGGCCCTCCTCGACAGCGCGGCGGAGGCGACCCGCACGGCGGACGCCGAGGCGATCACGGACATCAACACCCGCTTCCACGACCGCATCCTGGCGATGGCGGGCAACAGCCTGCTGACGTCCGTCATGGAACCGGTCGACGGGCGGCTTCGGTGGATGACGCGGCGAAACGAGGAGTGGGCCCACCTGCTTGAGGAACACCGTGAGCTGTACGAGGCGGTGGCGTCGGGGGACGCGGAGCGCGCACGGGCGCATGCGCTGGTCCATGTGCGGACCAACTACCGCTCCACGGTGTGGCATCTCTTCGGCGAGGAGGCGGACTGACCCCGGACACGCTCAGCTCACCGCCGCCCCCAGCGCCACGAACCCGCAGATCAGCACGGCCAGCACGGCCAGCAGCGGCCACACGAACCGCAGGTACTTGTCGTAGCCGACCTTCGCGAGGGCGACGCCGCCGATGGTCACCGCCGTGGTCGGCACCCACAGGTTCATCCAGCCGCTGGCCGACTGCCAGGCCGTGACGACGACCGCGCGCGAGACCCCGGCGAAGTCGGCGAGCGGGGCGAGGATCGGCATGGCGAGGGTGGCGTGCCCGGAGGTGGAGGGGATCAGGAAGGCAAGCGGCAGGTTCACGATGAAGACGATGATCGCGAACAGGCCCGACGACGTGCCCTTCACCACCCCCTCGATCGAGTGCAGCACGGTGTCCGTGATCTTCGAGTTGTTCATGATCGTCGTGACGCCGCGGGCCAGCAGGATGACCAGGGCCGGCGAGACGAAGTCGGCAGCACCCTGGATGATCGTCGAGCTGAGCTTCTGCTCCCCCATCCGCGCGACGATCCCGACCAGGACCGCGGCGCACAGGAACAGGGCGGCCAACTGCGGGAAGGACCAGCCCAGTTCGAAGCCGTACGGTTCGGCGTCCGCGTCGCCGGTGAGCGCGCTCCGCCACGGCACCACCGAGAAGATCATGAAGGCGAAGACGAGCGCGGTCGCGATGAGCACCGCCTTGTGCAGACCGGTGAGCTCGGGCACCTCCGCCGCCCCCGCCGAGGCCTGCTCCTGGTCCCGGTCGCCGGGCAGGAACCCGGAGAGCGAGCGCTCCGGGCTGCGCTGGACGCGCCTGGCGTAGCGGATGACGTAGGCGACCGTCACGGCCGTCAGGACGATCCACATGGCGAAGCGCAGCACGATGCCGTCGCCGAGCGAGATGTCGGCGGCGGACGAGGCGACGCCCGTCGCGAAGGGGTTCACCGTCGAGCACAGGACGCCGACACCCGCGCCGAGGATGATCGCGCCGACGGCGGTCATGCGGTCGTAGCCGAGCGCGAGCATCAGCGGCACGATCAGGCCGTAGAAGCCCAGCGTCTCCTCCGCGAAGCCCTCGACCGTGCCGAGGACGGAGAAGACGACCATGACACCGGCGATGAGCAGCGCCCCGCGATCGCGCAGCCGGTGCGCGAGCCGCCCGATGCCACGGTCGAGCGCGCCGGTGGCGAAGACGACGGTGATGAAGGCGCCGATGGCGAGTACGAAGAGGAAGACCCCCGCGCTGCCGTACAGCGCGCCGACGTTGTCCGGCGCGACCAGCGAGGTCTTCTCGTCCTGGATGCCGTAGAGGCCGTTGACCGGGGCGAGGAAGAGATCGCCCAGCCGGTCGACGAACGACTGGCCGGAGTCGACCCGGTGGTAGGTGCCCTGGACGGGGGCGCCCGAGTCGTTGCGGTCGTACTGGCCGGAGGGGATGAGGAAGGCGAGCAGCCAGACGGCCACGGTGACGATCGCGAGGACCGTCAGCGCGCTGGGGAAGGTGAACTTCCCTTTCCCCGCGGGCTCTTCGGTACCCGGTTCGGGATCCGTACCGGTCGTGCTCACGCGGCGCCGCCTCCGGCCGGGAAGTCGGCGGCGTACTCACGGACGAAGGCGCACATCGCGACGACCGTGTTGCGCAGCTCGGAGAAGAGGACGCGCTCGTTCGGGGCGTGCAGATTGCACATGCTGTCCTGGGCGCCGAAGAGCAGCACCTCCGCGCCGGGAGCCGCCTTCGCCAGGCCGTTGACCAACGGGATGGAGCCGCCGGTCGCGACGGACGAGGCGTCCTCGCCCCAGGCCTCCTTGAGCGCGGCGCGCGCGGCACGGTAGGCGGGGCCGCCGGTGGCCGCCTCATAGCCGGGGCCGGTGTCGCCGGGCGTGACGGTGAGCGGGACCCCGAACGGCTTGAGCGAGCGCAGGTGGTCGACCAGCTTGGCCTGCGCCTCCTTCGGGTCCTGACGCGGGTGGAAGCGCAGGTTCAGCTTGGCCCTCGCGTACGGCACGACCGCCGATGCGGCGTGCTCCACGCCGGGCGCGTCCAGGCCGATGACGGTGATCGCGGGGCCGCTCCAGAGCCGCTCCCCCAGGCCGCCGCTGCCGACGAGCGGCACCCCGTCAAGCACCCCGGCGAGCTCACGGAACTCCTCCTCGGTGTAACTCGTGCCGCTCCACTCCGCACGCCGCAGCCCTTCCACGGCCACATCCCCGTGTACGTCGTGGAGCGTGGCGAGCGCCTTGAGGAGTACGACCAGGGCGTCGGGCGCCGCCCCGCCGAACTCCCCGCTGTGGCGCGGCTCTTCGAGGGTGCGCACCTCGACGATCACCTCGGAGGCGCCGCGCAGCGCGGTGGTGAGGGTGGGGGTGCCGGGCCGGAGATTGCCGAGGTCGGCGATGACCATGGCGTCGCAGGCGAACCGCTCCGGGTCGGTGGGCGGATAGGCGTCGAAGGCGCTGCCGTACTCCTCCTGCCCCTCGATGACGATCTTGATCCCGACGGGCGGCCGCCCCTCGTACGCGCGCAGCATCCCCAGGTGCGCGATCACATTGGACTTGTCGTCCGCGATGCCACGGGCCCGCAGCCCGCTCCCAGCCTCGTCGATGGGTGTCGGCTCGAAGGGCGGCGACTTCCACAGTCTCTGGTCGCCGGGCGGCTGGACGTCGTAGTGGCCGTAGAGCAGGACCGTGGGTGCGTCGGGGCTCGGCGGCGGGATCTCGCCGTAGATCACCGGCGCGGTGTTCGGCAGATCGAGCCGCTCGACGGTGGGCACCCCCGCACCCCGCAGCAGCTCGACGAGCAGATCGTGCGCCGCGAACACCGCCTCGGCCGGGAAGCCGGGGAAGGCGATCGACGGGATCGCGGCGAGCCGCTCGAGGTCGGCACGGAGCGTGTCCATCAGGTCGTCGACGGTGGCGGCGGTGTCTTCGGGCTTCATGGGCGGCACCCCTCGTTCTTCGTCCCGCTTTGCGGCGATCAGCCCGAATTATCGGACCTGGGGACGGGTGCTTCCCGGACGGCTCGCCGTGCGCCCGGCGATGCGGCCCTGCTGCCGCACCGGCCCTTGCCCGCCCGTTGCCCGGCCGTTGTCCCGGTCCCGTCCGCCGGACAGGGTCTAAAGTCGGGGCATGGCTTCGGAGACTTCGAGCGGCGGCGGCAAGGGCAACGGCGGCGCGGCGAGCGCGGGCGAGGGTTCCGTGCGCGTCGACGCCTGGATCTGGTCCGTACGCCTGGTCAAGACCCGCTCGATGGGCGCGGCGGCCTGCAAGGGCGGCCATGTACGGGTCAACGGCGAGCGTGTGAAGCCCGCTTACGGCGTGCGCGTGGGCGACGAGGTGCGGCTGCGCCACGCGGGCGGCCGGGAGCACGTCGTCGTGGTCAAGCGCGTCATCCGCAAACGCGTCGGCCCGCCGGTCGCCGTCGAGTGCTACGTCGACAACAGCCCTCCCCCGCCGCCCCGCGAGGCGGTCGCCCCCGCCGGCGTACGCGACCGGGGCACGGGCCGCCCCACGAAGCGCGACCGCCGCGACATGGAGCGGCTGCGGGGCCTGGAGGGCTGAGCGCTCCGCGGGAAGTGCGGTGATCAACCTGCGGGCCGGTGGGGGCTGGTCGCGCAGTTCCTCGCGCCCCTTTCGGGGCGCGGCCCCACTCGGTTACCCCGCCACCGCCCGCACCCAGATCCCGTCCTCCGTCAGGTACTTGTCCACCTTCAGGCCCGCCTCCGCCAGTGCCTCCTCGAACTGTTCCTTCGTCATGGGGCGGGCGAGGAACGTCTGGGTCCACTGGGCGTCCGGGAAGACGTACTCCGCGCGCACCCTGTTCACCCCGTCGCCCACCGGGTCCGCCGACACGATCCGTACGGTGTAGCCGCCCGGGTCGACCCGCTCCCTCGGCAGGTTCGTGTGGTAGTCCATGCCCTCCCGCTGGATCAGGATGCAGCCGTCGTCCGCCACATGCTTCCGGCAGGTCTCCAGCATGCCGTCCCGCACCGCCAGGTCGCCTTCGTGGACGAGGAACGAGCCGAGCATCACCACGTCGAACTTCTCGTCCAGGTCGAGCGACTCGATCGCGCTGCGCACCGTGCGGACCACACCGCCGGGTCCTTTGGTCCGGGCAAGCGCCTCGACCTTCTCCAGCATCTCGGCCGACTCGTCCACCGCCGTCACCCGGAAGCCCCGCTCGATCAGCGGCCGGGTCACCCGCCCCGCCCCGCTGCCCAGTTCCAGAATGTGCGCCCCGGCCGGCACCGCGGCCTCGATGACGTCCGGTTCGTCCCCGACGGTCAGGCGGGTGTACAGGTCCACCGCGCAGCCGTCCGGCGTGATCGCTCCGGGTCCCGTTCCCTCGTGTCCCTCACGCATCTCAGCAGTCATGACCCGTCAACGAAGCGTCCCGCAGGCCCGTTCCCCCCTTATGCTCCTGTCGCACCGGCTACAGCGGGAACCAGCCATGCCCGCCGTACCAATGACCTCCCGCCCGCAGATGGTCTCCCACGGCCCTCTCCACGCTGGTCCGGCGCGGCAGTTCGGCCACGGGCAGGCTCCGGTCGCCGAAGACGAAGGCTATGGGGCCGTCGTCGTCCGGCTCCTCCTCATATCCCCGCGCCGCGTGGAATCGCTCCTGGAAGCGGACGATGTTCGACTCCGCGGGCAGATACCTCTTCAGCTGTGGATCGAGCAGCCAGGAGTGGCAGACAGCTGTCTCATACCGTTCCTCCGGGAAGTGGCGCGCGAAGAACTCCCGCGCAAGCGCCAGCGACCGGTCGCATGCCTCCGGCGTCAACGGCCCCCGGAAATCGGCTATATGGACGCCCAGACAGGGATCACCCGGACCCGCCGAGTGCCCCGCGGCGGCGGCCGCCTCTCCCATGCGCGTACCGAGAACGGCACGCTCGAACTGCAGGCGGCCCAACTGGTAGAGCTCGCCCCGGAAATGCAGGCCGAGCCATCCCGGCGCCTTGAGGCCGCGCCCGCCGTGCGCCCTGCGGTGCACCGCCAGATGCCGGCCGAGGTCGGCGAGGGTGCGACGCGAGATGTCGTCGGGGATGCCGCGGGCGCGGTGATAGGCGCGGACCACGGGCAGCGCCGCCACAAACACGAACACGAAGAAGCAGCGTCCGAGCTCCCCCAACTCCTCGGGCAGCGCCGGGATCCGGGGCCCCGCTCCGGGCCTGCCCATGTCCCTTACGAGTGCCTCGACACAGCGGTCGAGCAGCCATCGCGCGTCGGGATCCTCGATGAGCCGTCCGCGCAGCGCGACCAGGCCGTTGATGTCCTCGTGCCCGACGGCCAGGTCGAGCAGGACCTCCGGCAGGTCGTCGGCGTCCGGGAGTACCGCGCCCGTCCGCGGCGCGCCCGCGCCATCGAGATCCTTCAGCCACGACGCGAGGCTCTCGTCCGTCCTCGCCCGGTCCCTCAGTACGTCCAGCACAGCCTTACCCCCGTTACAGCCGGCACAGCCTTACCCCCGTTCGGCGACGCCGGCGACGCGACGACGTCGGCGGCACATCTACGATCCTGCCGCCTCCGGCCCTTCCGGACCACCACCCACGGGTGGATCCTGGAGGGTGGAGAAGCAGGTGGAGAGAGGGTGGAGATGACCCTCATGATGCGTACAGGCAGTGAGCCGTTGACCGCGCGCAGTCCGCTGCGGATGCGTTTCTGGTTCAGCGTATGGGGCCTGGTCTGGGCGGTCTTCGGCACCGTCGTCTTCGCGCTCGTGGGACGCCCGCAGTGGGCGGCGGCGTGCGGCGTGCTGTTGCTGGTCGTCACCGTCGACATGGCGGTGGTGGTGCACCGCATCCACCAGGGGCCGCACTACCAGCCGGGCCGCGACATCCCGCCGTACGAGCCGCCGAGAACCGGCTAGCCGCCGCTGCTCCCGGCGCTGTTCTCACCGCTGCTCCCGCCGCCGTCGAAGCGGGCCGCCGCCAGATACTCCGGCTGCGGGTCGAGCGCCGCGGCGAGGCGGAAGTGCCGCCGGGCCTGGTCCGGCCTCGCGGCGCGCTCATAGGTGCGGGCGAGCGCGAAGTGGGCGAACGCGTTGTCCGGCTCACGCTCCAGGACGATGCTGAACTCCAGCTCGGCGGCGCGCAGTTGGGCGGCGGCGAAGAAGGCGCGGGCCCTCAGCAGCCGGGCTGCCGTGTTCTCGGGGTGGGCCGCGATGACCGTGTCGAGCAGCTTCACCGCGCCTCGGGGATCCCGCGCGGCAAGGAGCTGCTCCGCCGCACGGAAGTCGATGACATGGGTCTCCGGGGTGATTTCGGGCACGCGTGACTCCTTCCCTCGCTCCACTGTGTCAACGCCCGCCACGACGACGCCTATTCCGCCGATTCACACGGGTCCCAAACCGCAGAGCTCCGCCCTTTCAAGGCAGAGCTTCACAGCGCCACGACCACCAGTACCAGCCCCAGAACCAAGATCGCCGAACCCGCCGCCACAAAGCCCCGGTCGATGCCCCTGCGCTCATGCCCGAGCAGCACGGCCTCGCGGGGATCGTCGCTGTCGTACGCGATCCGCACGCGGTCACCCGCGACCAGCGGCCGCTTCCGGCTGCGTGGCACCGGCGACACCACCTCGACGACCCGCCCGTCCCCCGTCTCGAACTGCAGCAGCGGCCGCTCGGCGCCCGGCTGCACCGCCTTGACCAGGGCCCGCGTCACCTCGCCCGAAGCGATGATGTGCCGGGTGCGCCACAGGCCGTAGGCGCCGGCGAGCAGCGCGACCAGGCCGCCCAGAGCGGTGACCACCGCCAGTACGACCACTGCCCGGCCCCTTCTACGCCGCCTTGGCCCGCCGCGCGAGGTCCGCCCATACGGCGGCGACGCGCTCTGCTAGGCCCTCCAGGGGGCCGTCGTTGTCGATGACGACGTCGGCGATCTCCCGCCGCTTCTCGCGCGTCGCCTGGGCGGCCATCCGCGCGCGGGCGTCCTCCTCGCGCATGCCGCGCAGCCGCACCAGACGGTCCAGCTGCGTCTCGGGGCTCGCGTCGACGACGACCACGAGGTCGTACAGCGGCGCCAGGCCGTTCTCGGCGAGCAACGGCACGTCGTGGACGACCACCGCGTCCTCGGCGGCGGACGCCTCAAGGTCGGCGGAGCGGGCACCGACCAGGGGGTGCACGATCGAGTTCAGTACGGCCAGCTTCTGAGGGTCGGCGAAGACGATCCCGCCCAGCTTCGGACGGTCGAGGGTGCCGTCCGGCGCGAGAATCTCCCGGCCGAAGGCTTCAACGACCGCCGCCAGACCCGGAGTTCCCGGTTCCACCACCTCGCGGGCGATCTTGTCGGCGTCGATCAGCACCGCTCCTGACGCGACGAGCAACCGCGAGACTTCACTCTTGCCGGCGCCGATACCGCCGGTCAGGCCCACCTTCAGCATGACCGGCAGCTTAGGCGGTGGCGTCAGACGTCGCCCTCCCGCTCGGCGAGAAAGCGTTCGAATTCCTGGCCGATCTCGTCGGCCGACGGGATGTCCACGGGCTCCGCGAGCATGTTGCCCCGGTCCTGGGCGCCCGCCGCCGCGTCGTACTGGTGCTCAAGCCCCTGGACCAGGGCGACCAGATCCTCGTCGCCCTCCTGGATCTGCCGGTCGATCTCGGTCTGGGTGCGGTGCGCCTCGGTGCGCAGGCCGTGCGCGATGCCGGGAAGCACCAGGCCGGTCGCCGCGGTGATCGCCTCCAGGACCGTGAGCGCGGCGTCCGGGTACGCGGAGCGCGCGATGTAGTGCGGGACGTGCGCCGCGACACCGAGTACGTCGTGCCCCGCCTCCAGGAGGCGGTACTCGACGAGCGCCGCCGCGCTGCCCGGCACCTGCGCCTCGTCGAAGGGGCTGCGGTGCCCCGGCACCAGGTCGGTGCGGTTGCCGTGCGGGGTCAGGCCCACGGGCCGGGTGTGCGGCACGCCCATGGGGATGCCGTGGAAGTCCACCGAGAGGCGTACGCCGAGGCGCTCGACGATCTGCCCGACGGCCGCCGCGAAGCGCTCCCACTCGACGTCCGGTTCGGGCCCGGAGAGCAGCAGGAAGGGCGCGCCGGTGGCGTCCTGGAGGAGCCGCACGTCGAGCGTGGGCACCTCGTAGTCGGTCCAGCGCTCACGCTTGAAGGTGAGCAGCGGGCGGCGCGCGCGGTAGTCGACGAGCCGGTCGTGGTCGAAGCGCGCCACCACCTGACCCGGCAGGCTGTCCACGAGACGCTCGACGATCTGGTCGCCGGTCTCGCCCGCGTCGATGTATCCGTCGAAGTGGTAGAGCATGACAAGTCCGGCCGATTCCTGGGCGAGCGCCATGTCGACCACGTCGAGGCCCTTCGGCTCCCATGCGTACAAACCCTGCGGATCAAGCACTGTGACCGCTCCTCGCCCTCTGCATCGTGACTCGTACAGCAGAACGCCCGCCGGGGCACGGGCATTCCCTCCCGCGCCTCTTCACAGCGGCTTCTTACGTCACGTACATCTGGCCGGCCGGCACGCGCGCACCTAGGCGGCCAGCACGCGCGCGTGGAGCTTGCTGATCGCCCGGCGTGCCGAGGTGAACGCGCCGTGCTGCCAGGCGTCGGTGTAGCTCAGCCAGTCACCGGCGAAGTAGACGCGCCCCGTCGGCTCGTTGAGGGGCTTGTAGCGCGGGTCGTCGGGGCCGCCGGGGGTGTCGTGCCAGGCCGCCTCCAGGTACGGCGTCTGGCGCCAGTGGTGCGAGAAGGACGAGTCGAGTTCGGTGCGGTACTTCTCTCCGTAGATCTTCACTCCCGCCGCGACGGCCCGCTTCTCGCGTTCCTTGGGGGTGAGTGCGGCGTACGTGTCGGCGTCCTTGTCGTAGTTGTAGTAGCCGACCAGCAGACCCCGCTCTCCGTGGAAGCCGTGCGACGGATGCCAGATGTGGCTCACGTCCAGGTCGGTCTCGGTGATGCCGCCGTAGATCTTGTGGTCGAGCTCCCACCAGCGCGAGCGGTACTCCAGGCCGATCTTCCCCGCGGACTGCGGGGTGATCGCCTCCAGGGCCCGCTGGACGCCGGAGCCGAGGTTGTGCGGGACCTTGGCGAGGATGTTGGGCGGCAGCGCGCCGATGCAGAAGTCGGCGTCGACGGACCTGGTCCTGCCGCCCTGGGTGTACGTGACGGTGACCCCGTGCCCCTTGTCGGTGATGCGGGTGACGGCCGCGCCCGTACGCACCTTGTGCGCGCCGATCGCCCGGGTCAGCGCTTCGGGTATCCGGTCCATGCCGCCGACCGGCTGGAACATCAGCATCGCCTGGTCGAAGCCGAACTCGAAGGAGAAGTAGCGCCCCACTCCGCTCGCGAACACCTCGGAGGCGGAGGGGACATCACCGAGCGGCACTCCGGGGGTGCCGGTGGCGGCCGGGACCGTCCGGTAGCCGCGCCGGTCGCCGCCTTCGTACGTCATCTTGTCGCCGAGTTCGCCGAAGTCCTTGAGGAACTCGGTCAGTCGGTCCTGATCGGCGGTGCTGAGCTCCTTGTCGAGCGCGCCCTTGTCGGTGGCCTTGGCGAGCAACTCGGAGACGTAGCCGTACACATCGGCCTTGGCGGTGCGGTAGCGCATCGGCTCGGACATGCCCGCCGCCTCGTTGAAGATATAGGCGTCGGCGTTCGTATTCGTGAACACCTCTAGGGGTACGCCGAGTTCGCGGCAGTAGTCGAGCGTGACCATCCACTGCGGGATCCGCCCGGGTCCCGCGTTCATGTACTGGCCCTCGCCGAACCTCGCGGTCTGCCGGTTGCCGTACAGGTCGACGGTCGAATCGCCGCCGCGCACCGTGTAGTTGCGGCCGCCGGCGCGGTCTCTGGCCTCCAGGACCGTACAGTCGTAGCCAGCCTTGCCGAGTTCATAGGCGCTGGCGAGACCGGCGATGCCGCCGCCCACGACGACGACTTTCGCGGCCGCGCGACCGTGCAGCGTGAAGTCGCCCGCGCTCGGCGCCCGGAAGGGCTTTTCGCGCTGTGCCGCCTGCGCGGTGGGCGCCATCCCGAGCGCGCCCATGGTGGCGAGCATCGCGCCCGCGCCGCCCGTGATGCCGACATCGCGCAGGAAGGCGCGACGACTCGTACTGGTACCCGGCTGGGTCTGTGCCATGGCTTCGGCTCCCCTGTCGATCTTGCTGGACGCAGGGATCCTGGCAACGGCCTGTTACAGCACGGGAGTTACTCGTGTATCCGCCACGTTTCTCTCCTCGCACACTTCGCACCCACCCCCTCACCCACCCGCCTTAGTCCAGACCTTGACGCGAACATGCCCCACCCGTACGTTCAGAATCACGCCCGAAGTTCATGTAGAAGAACAGCCACACGAACAGAGAGGTCACCCCCACATGCGCACCCGACGCACCCTGCTCCTCTCCGCGCTCGCCGCGACGGCGGCCACCGGAGGCCTGGCCGTCGTGGCCACGGCGTCGCCCGCCCCGGGAGCCGCCGAGGTCATCGAGGTCTCCACGGCCGCCGAGCTCAAGTCCGCGCTCACCGAGGCGTCCCCGGGCGACACGATCCACCTCGCCGACGGAACGTACTCCGGAAACTTCAAGACGAGCACGGCCGCGAGCTCTGGCTCCCGCATCACGCTGACCGGCTCCTCCAAGGCGGTACTCACCGCGGGCGGCGGCTACGGCCTGCACCTGAACGGCGCCTCCTACTGGACGGTGCGGGGCATCACCGTCACCGGCGGCCAGAAGGGCATCATGATCGACTCCGCCCAGGGCGTCGTGGTCGACACGGTCACGGTCCACGGCCTCGACATGGAGGGCGTCCATTTCCGGAAGTCGAGCGGCGACGGCGTCATCAAGAACTCGCGGATCTACGACACCGGGAACGACGACAGAGGCATGGGCGAGGGCGTCTACGTAGGCAGCGCCAACACGCTCTCCGACAAGAGCGACAACGTACAGATCATCGGCAACACGATCGGCCCGGACGTCGGCGGCGAGGCGATCGACCTCAAGGAGGGCACGACGGGCGGCAAGGTCTCCGGCAACACGTTCGACGGCAAGGGTCTGACCGGCAACCACTACGACGACTCGTGGATCGACGTGAAGGGCAACGACTACGTCGTCGAGAACAACACCGGCAAGAACACCACGAACAACGGCTACGAGACCCACACCCAGCAGTCCGGCTGGGGTTGCGGCACGGTCTTCCGCGACAACAAGTCGGTCCTGACCGGCTCGACGGGCGACAGACAGCTGGCGATCAACGTGACGAACTACAGCGACGACTGCAAGACGACGGTGTACGCGAGCAACACGGTGACGGGCGGCAAGGGCCTGACGAACATCAAGGTGACGCCCTAAAGCAACGTCCCGAAGGGACGAGCCCTTAGGGGCGCGGGGAACTGCGCGCCAAGCCCCCACCGAACCCGCACCCGCACCCGCACCCGCACCCGCACCCGCACCCGAAAACAGAACAACGGGCCCGCATCTCCGAAGAGATGCGGGCCCGCAGTGTTCAGCTACCGCCTAGAGAGAGCGACGCGTGGTCAGCTCTGACCGCCGGCAAGCTTCTCGCGCAGAGCGGCCAGCGCCTCGTCCGAGGCCAGCGCACCAGAGGTGTCGTCCGACTCCGAGGAGTACGAACCACCGCTGCTGCTGCCACCGGCAGCCGGCGCACCGGCGGAAGCCGGAGCGGCAGCGCCCTCGGCCTCGGCCTGGGCATCCGCCTCGCGGGACTTGATGACCTGGGCCTGGTGCTGCTCGAAGCGCTGCTGCGCCTCGGCGTACTGGCCCTCCCAAGCCTCGCGCTGGGTCTCGAAGCCCTCGAGCCAGTCGTTGGTCTCGGGGTCGAAGCCCTCGGGGTAGATGTAGTTGCCCTGGTCGTCGTAGGACGCGGCCATGCCGTACAGGGTCGGGTCGAACTCGACGGCCGACGGGTCGGCACCGAAGGACTCGTTGGCCTGCTTGAGGCTCAGCGAGATCCGGCGACGCTCGAGGTCGATGTCGATGACCTTGACGAAGATCTCGTCGTTGACCTGGACGACCTGCTCCGGGATCTCCACGTGGCGCTCGGCCAGCTCGGAGATGTGGACCAGGCCCTCGATGCCCTCGTCGACGCGCACGAACGCACCGAACGGAACGAGCTTGGTGACCTTACCGGGAACGACCTGCCCGATCTGGTGCGTGCGGGCGAACTGCTGCCACGGGTCTTCCTGCGTCGCCTTGAGCGACAGGGACACGCGCTCGCGGTCCATGTCCACGTCGAGAACCTCGACGGTGACTTCCTGGCCGACCTCGACAACCTCGGAGGGGTGGTCGATGTGCTTCCAGGAGAGCTCGGAGACGTGCACGAGACCGTCGACGCCGCCGAGGTCCACGAACGCACCGAAGTTGACGATCGAGGAAACGACGCCGGAGCGGACCTGACCCTTCTGCAGGGTCGTGAGGAAGGTCTGACGGACCTCGCTCTGGGTCTGCTCGAGCCAGGCACGGCGGGACAGGACCACGTTGTTGCGGTTCTTGTCCAGCTCGATGATCTTGGCCTCGAGCTCCTTGCCCACGTAGGGCTGGAGGTCGCGGACGCGGCGCATCTCGACGAGGGAGGCCGGAAGGAAGCCACGGAGGCCGATGTCGAGGATGAGACCACCCTTGACGACCTCGATGACGGTACCGGTGACGATGCCGTCTTCTTCCTTGATCTTCTCGATCGTGCCCCAGGCACGCTCGTACTGAGCGCGCTTCTTGGACAGGATCAGACGGCCTTCCTTGTCCTCCTTCTGGAGAACCAGGGCCTCGATCTCGTCACCGACAGCGACGACCTCGTTCGGGTCGACGTCGTGCTTGATGGAGAGCTCGCGGCTCGGGATGACGCCTTCGGTCTTGTAACCGATGTCGAGCAGGACCTCGTCCCGGTCGACCTTCACGATGACGCCGTCGACGATGTCGCCGTCGTTGAAGTACTTGATCGTCTCGTCGATCGCGGCGAGGAAGGCTTCCTCGTTACCGATGTCGTTGACCGCTACCTGCGGGGTGGTGGCGGTGGTCTCGGTGCTGCTCGTCATGTGGGTAAGGGCTCCGGTACGGACAGAGAGTCGTAGGTACTGCTAGCGCCGGAGCCGATTTCGCTCTGAAGAAGCCGGACAGCCTTGGAAGCGCCCAATCCAGGTTTCCGGAGAAACGGAAGGCGCCTCGACAACCGAGGGGTTTACAACAGACGCGAGCGCAGCCTGCTATGTCTGAGGAGCGCAGGCTCGCAGCGCAACTTGTAGCATACGGGGGCAGCCGGACAGGGTCAATGCGCGAAGGCGCACACCCGGGGCGGATCGCCGCAATCCCGGCACAAATGCTGTCGCATGAGGCCACACGGGCCGCAGCGCGCCCTGCCGCGACGCAGGGGGGGCACGTCCCGCTGCACCGAGCCGCGACAAGTCAGACGGAAGAGTACGACGATGGAGCCGATCATCCAAGAGTCCGAGCTGCCCGAGACGCCCGAACCGGAAGCCACCCGGCGTGACGCCGACATCACGGAGAGCAGCCGCGCCAATCGCGGCTGGTGGGACAGGAACGCGGACGAGTACCAGATCGAGCACGGCACCTTCCTGGGGGACGACCGTTTCGTGTGGGGTCCCGAGGGGCTCGACGAGGTGGAGGCCGAGCTGCTCGGCCCGCCGGAGGACCTGAAGGGCAAGGATGTCCTGGAGATCGGCGCGGGCGCGGCGCAGTGCTCGCGCTGGCTCGCCGCGCAGGGCGCGCGCCCGGTCGCCCTCGACCTCTCGCACCGCCAGCTGCAGCACGCGCTGCGGATCGGCGGCGGGGTGCCGCTGGTGGAGGCGGACGCGGGGGCGCTGCCGTTCGCCGACGGCAGCTTCGACCTGGCGTGCTCCGCCTACGGAGCGCTGCCCTTCGTCGCCGATCCGGTGCGGGTCCTCAAGGACGTGCACCGGGTGCTGCGGCCCGGCGGCCGGTTCGTGTTCTCGGTGACGCACCCGATGCGCTGGGCCTTCCCCGACGAGCCGGGCCCGGAGGGTCTCTCCGTGGCGGCCTCCTATTTCGACCGCACTCCTTATGTAGAGCAGGACGAGAAGGGAAGCGCCGTCTACGTGGAGCACCACCGGACGGTCGGCGACCGGGTGCGGGACGTGGTGGCCGGCGGCTTCCGCCTGGTCGACCTGGTGGAGCCGGAGTGGCCCGCGTGGAACACGCAGGAGTGGGGCGGCTGGTCCCCGCTGCGCGGGAATCTCATCCCGGGCACGGCGATCTTCGTCTGCGTACGGGACTGACTGCCTACGTAGACAGTGCCTGTGTAGGCACTGTCTACGTAGATACCGCCTAGCGGTCGGTCTCGTGGGCCCAGGTCAGCAGGGTGTAGACGCGGCCGCCCTTGCCCGTCACATGCTCAGGCTCCTCGTCGGTGAGGCGGAAGCCGAGCCGGTCGGCGACGGCGACGCTCGGGCCGTTGTCCGGTTCTATCTGCAGCAGGACGCGCGGCAGGCCGAGCGTCGTGTGGGCGTACTCCGTGAGGAGCCGGGTGGCGCGCGGGGCCAGGCCCTGTCCCCGGTGGGCGGCCCCGACCGCGTAACCGATGGTGCAGCGCGTGAGGCTGAGCAGGATCTCGCCCAGGGGCCGCAGGCCGTCGGTGGTGATGGCGAGGTTGATGCGCTTGCCCTCGCTCTCGCGGATCGCCTGGAGGTAGTCGCGGGCCGCGGCCTCGTCGAAGGGCGAGACGAGCGGGGTGCGGTGGGCGACGGCCGGGTCGTCGAAGAGTTCGGCCATGACCGGCAGGTCGTCGCTCGTCCACTCGCGCAGCACGAGTCCGTCGCCGGTGATCCGCAGGGGTTCGGGCATGGGATCACCGTATCCGCGTACTTGGGAGACTGGGGGGCGTGATCCGTACCGACGAACTTCAGCGCCTGCCCGTACGTGCTGCCCTGCCCGCTCTGCGCGGCGCCCTCGACGACCACGGTGTCGCCGTGCTGTGCGCGCCGCCCGGCACCGGCAAGACGACGCTGGTGCCGCTGGTGCTCGCCGGGCTCGTCGGGGACGCGCCGGTACGTCGTGTGGTGGTCGCCGAGCCCCGGCGCATCGCGGCGCGGGCGGCCGCGCGGCGGATGGCGTGGCTGCTCGGCGAGAAGGTGGGCGAGAGCGTCGGCTACACCGTGCGCGGTGAGCGCGTGGTGGGGCGGCACACGCGCGTGGAGGTCGTCACGACCGGTGTGCTGTTGCAGCGGCTGCAGCGGGACCAGGAGCTGGCCGGTGTCGATCTGGTCGTCATCGACGAGTGCCATGAGCGGCATCTGGACGCGGACACGGTGGCGGCGTTCCTGGTCGACGTGCGGGCGGCGCTGCGGCCCGAGCTGCGGCTGGTGGCGGCGTCGGCGACGACGGACGCGCAGGGGTGGGCGCGGCTGCTCGGGGACGCGCCGGTGGTCGAGGCCGAGGGGGTCTCGCATCCCGTGGATGTCGTCTGGGCGCCGCCCGCGCGGCCGGTGCGGCCGCCGCACGGGATGCGGGTGGACCCGGCGCTGCTCACGCATGTGGCGGCGACGGTGCGGCGCGCGCTGGCCGAGCGGGACGGGGACGTGCTGTGTTTCCTGCCCGGGGTCGGTGAGATCGCGCGGGTGGCGGGGCAGCTGGGGGACGCGCCCGCCGAGGTGCTCCAGGTGCACGGGCGGGCGCCGGCGGCCGTGCAGGACGCGGTGCTCGCGGGCTCGACGGGCGGTGCGCGCAGGGTGGTCCTCGCGACGTCGGTGGCCGAGTCGTCCCTGACGGTGCCGGGGGTGCGGGTCGTCGTCGACTCGGGGCTCGCGCGTGAGCCGCGGGTGGACCACGCGCGGGGGCTGAGCGCGCTGGCGACGGTTCGGGCTTCGCAGGCGGCGGGCCGGCAGCGGGCGGGGCGCGCGGGGCGTGAGGCTCCTGGGGCCGTCTACCGGTGCTGGACGGAGGCGGAGGACGGGCGTCTGCCGCGCTTCCCCTCGCCCGAGATCAAGGTGGCCGACCTGACGGCGTTCGCCCTGCAGGCGGCCTGCTGGGGCGATCCGGACGCCTCCGGGCTCGCCCTGCTCGACGCTCCGCCGGGCGGTGCGATGGCGGCGGCGCGGGGCGTTCTGACGGCGATCGGGGCGCTGGACGCGGGCACGGGGCGTGTGACGGAGCGGGGGACCCGGCTGGCCCGGGTGGGCCTGCACCCCCGCCTTGCCCGCGCCCTGCTCGACGCCGCACCGGCCGTCGGCGCCCGGCGGGCCGCAGAGGTGGTGGCCCTCCTGAGCGAGGAGCCGCCCCGTGCATACGGGGACGACCTCGCGGCGGCGTGGCGCGAGGCCCGGCGGGGCGGGGACGGCTACGCCGCACGGTGGCGGACCGAAGCCCGGCGGCTCACTTCCTCGGTCCCCGCGCCTCCGGCGCGGGATGTTTCCCGCACGCCCACCCATGACTCTGCAGTGGACAGCGACGAGCGCACCGCCGGGCTCGTTGCCGCGCTCGCGTTCCCCGAGCGGGTGGCCCGCCGGGTGGGGGACGGGACGTATCTCATGGTCGGCGGGCCCCGGGGTGAGCTCCGGGCCGGGTCCGCGTTGAGCGGGGCCGAGTGGATCTCCGTGGCCGTGGCCGATCGGCCCGTGGGTGCCGGGCACGCGCGCGTGCTGCTCGGCGGGCATGTCGACGAGGACGTCGCGCGCGATGCGGCCGCCCCGCTGTACTCCGACGCGGACGAAGTCGCCTGGGCCGGCGGCGACCTCGTCACCCGGCACGTGGAGCGCCTGGGGGCGGTCGAGTTGGCGGTGCGGCCGCTGAAGAGCCCCGACCCCCGTCTCGTACGGGAAGGGCTCCTGGCCGGGCTGCGGGAGGAAGGGACCGGGCTCCTGAACTGGTCGCGCGGTGCGAGCGAACTGCGGCAGCGGCTCGAATTTCTGCATCGGCACCTCGGGGCGCCCTGGCCCGACGTATCGGAAAACGCCCTCCCCGCGCGCGTGGACGAGTGGCTGGAGCCCGAGCTCTCCAAGGCGCGGCGCCGCTCCGATCTGGGCCGCATCGACGCGGGGCAGGCCCTGGGCCGGCTCCTGCCGTGGGCGACCGGTGAGGCGACCCGCCTGGACGCGCTCGCCCCGGAACGGGTGGAGGTGCCAAGCGGGTCCAGGATCCGGATCGACTACGCCGACCCCGA
The DNA here is from genome assembly GCF_042740015.1 of Streptomyces sp. NPDC059037. Lineage (NCBI taxonomy): Bacteria > Bacillati > Actinomycetota > Actinomycetes > Kitasatosporales > Streptomycetaceae > Streptomyces > Streptomyces sp. NPDC059037. The sequence continues at coordinate 17,660 of NZ_JBHYIG010000025.1, read as the reverse complement.
ACAGCCCGTCCTCGCCGTGAAGTTGCAGGAGATGTTCGGCCTCGCCGAGACGCCGCGCATCGCGGACGGCTCCGTACCCGTCGTCGTCCATCTGCTGTCCCCCGCCGGGCGCCCCGCGGCCGTCACCGCCGATCTCGCCTCCTTCTGGCGGGACGGCTACCGGGCGGTGCGGGCGGAGCTGCGCGGGCGGTATCCGAAGCACCCGTGGCCGGAGGATCCGGTGGGGGCCGAGGCCACGCGGTTCACCAAGACGCGGCTCAGGCGTTGACGGGTTCCGGTTCGGGGGACGCCGCGGGCTGCGGCTCGCCCGGCCTTCGGCTGCGGGCCTCCAGCCAGAGGGAGAGCGCCAGCAGGAGCAGGCCGAGGCCCAGGAAGCCCCAGGGGAGATAGGACGTCATGAGGAGCACCAGGACGCGCTGGGACTTGACCAGGTCGACGGTGTTCTGGATGTAGTCCTCGCGCATCTTCACGTGACCCGAGAACACGGTGAGCTTGTCGCGGTCGCCGAGGAGCGTGCCGCCGCGCAGCTCGTTGCGCTGGATCTCCTCGCCGTAGACGGGCGCCCCGGTCGTCGGCTCGACCCAGAACTTGCGGACCGTGGTGTACCAGCGGGTGGTGCCGGTCTTGGCGAGCGACTTCGCGGTGACGCCCTTGACCGGCATCGTCTTGGGGAAGGGAACCTTGGTCCAGGGGATGGTCTGCTCGAAGTAGTAGACGTCGACGCCGCGGAACTTCTGGGTGCCCTTGTAGTGGATGGGCCTGGTGATGCGGGCCTGCGCGTCGAAGTACTCGTAGTCCCGCTTCTCGGTCAGGAAGGGCCACTTGAACTCGATGCCCTGTCGCTTGACCGGGTCGCCGTCGACCATCTCGCCCTTGGCGTTGACCGGTTCCTGGCTGTGCGCGTCGAAGATGTAGCGCTCGGGGATCTTGGAGACCATCTTGCCGTCGGCGTCCTGGACGTAGGAGAGGGCGTCCCAGACGACCACGTCGCGGTCGGCGCTCTTCTCGACCTGCTCCGAGGCCTCCACGTTGCCCTTGAGGGTCTGCACGATGGTGACCTTGTCGACCTTCTCGGCCGTCATGGAGCCGTAGTCGATGAGGGTCGGGTTCTGCGCCTCGAGGACGGCCTCCTGGTACTGGTTCGGCGGGATCTTGGCGAGGCGCGGGAAGGCGTACCAGCGCATGAGCGGGGACATCGCCGTGAAGAAGACGGCGAAGGCGAGCAGGATCAGGCTGGCCTTGCGGCGCATCGCGGCGGCCCTCCCTACGTTATGGGTGCTTGGGGACGGTGGTGAGGAGCGGCTCCGGTGAGGTCTCGCCGGGCGGGGCTCCGATCGCCGTGATCGTCAGGACCAGGGCGAAGGCGACGGCAAGACCGGTCGCGGCGGCGATGAGAGCACGCATGCGGATCCTCCCGAGGCGGGGACGCTGATGACACCGACACCCGGACGCACCGACCATGAACTGACAGGGCGTCAGGGCTGGGGCACCGTAGCAACGCGGCGGCGAGATGAGAACACGTTGCACACACAGGAACGCCCCTGCGCCGTGCGGGCGCAGGGGCGTTGCTCGGGAGACGTGCGGTGCGGCTAGGCCGCCGGGGCCGCCACCTTCAGTTCGACCGTGAGCGTCGCGCCGCCCGCGGTGGTGATGCGCAGGAGGTAGGTGCCCGCCGTGTCGTCCGCGTACATCTTCGGGAGCTTGAGCACGCCGTCGGCGTCCGTCTTCAGGGCCTTGAGCGTGCGGACCGGCTTGCCGTCCGCGTCCTTGAAGTACGGGCCCTTGTCGTTGGCCGTGGCGTCGGTCGCCGACTTGACCAAGGTCGCGGTGGCCGCGACGCGGTCGGCGGCCGCTCCCTTGTACGTCGCCTTGACCTCCACCTGGTCGGCGAACTCCGCGCCCGGCGCGCAGGTCAGCGCCTTGTCGTCGGTCCTGACCAGGGCGTCGGCCCGGCGCGCGGTGACCGTCGCCGTGTAGTCGAGGCCGGGCAGCGAGCGGCCGACGACCGTGGCCCGCACCGTGAACTCGCCGCTCTTCTCCCCGGCCTTGATCACCGGGGCGGTGGCCTTGCCTGTGGCGCTCGTGGTGACCGTGGCGCTCGTCGTGCCGCCGTCGAAGCGGGCGTCCGTGTCGCCGACGATCGCGAACTTCACCTTGGCCTTGGCCACGGCGGATCCCGAAGCGGACTCCGTACGCACCACGACGCGTCCGGCGAAGGCGTCGCCCGCCGTCGCGGCGAGCTTGCCGGTGCCGGCGTCCTCAAGGCGCGAAACCCGGTCGGTGGGCGAGGGGCTGGGGTCGGGGCTCTCGGAGCCGCCGCCGTTCGGCGGCGTGGTCGGGCCGGTGCTTCCGCCGCTGCCGGGCTCGGACGGGTTGCCCGAACCGGGCTTGTCCGTACCCGGCTTGCTGGGCTTGCCGGGCTTGCTCGGCTTCGGCGAGGGCGAACCGGAGCCGCCGGGCACCGGGCTCGGGCTGATGCCGGGCCTGCCGCCGTCGCTGCGGTCGTCCGGCAGGACGCCCGTGCCGTCGGGGATCTCGTGGGTGCCCTTGCGGTAGTACTCCAGCCACGTCAGGACGGTGGTCAGGTACTCCGTCGAGTGGTTGTAGCTGAGGATCGCCTTGTGCAGGTCGCCGCCGCCGGACTCGTCGGACAGATCGCGGTCGCTCGCGCAGAGGTAGTGGCCCGCGGCGAGCGCGGCGTCGTAGATGTTGTTGGGGTTCTTCTTGCCGTCGCCGTTGCCGTCCTGCGCCCAGGTGTCCCACGTCGACGGGATGAACTGCATGGGGCCGACGGCGCGGTCGTGCGTGGTGTCGCTGTCGTACGCGCCGTTGTCGGTGTCGGTGATCTTCGCGAAGCCGTTGCCGTTGAGGACCGGGCCGAGGATCGGTTTGAGCGTGGTGCCGTTCGCGTCGACGCGGCCGCCGCGGGCCTGGCCCGACTCGACCTTGCCTATCGCCGCGAGCAGCTGCCAGGGGAGGTTGCAGCCCGGCTTGGAGGCGGCGAGCGAGGACTCGGCCTTCTTGTACGCGTCCAGGACCGTGGCCGGGATGCCGTCCGCCACCGCGGCGTCCGCGTCACCGCCGGTGGGCGCCCCGGTCGGCGGGACGGGGGTGTTCAGGGGCGGCAGGTCCGTGTAGTAGGGCGAGTTGCCGGTCGCGGAGTCCTCGGGTGGCGGCGTGGCGCCGGATGCTCCCGCCCGCTCGTCGCGCGGGACGTCCGTCACGCCCGGGGCCTGGGAGGCGGCGAGTGCCGCCACCGCCGCCGCGGCCACCGCGGTGGTCACCGCTCCCCTGCGCAACCGCCTGCCGAATACCGCCGCCATGACTGTGGACCCCTCCCCTGGACGACTCTGCGTCTGCGTGCCGCCACCCGCGCTCTCGCGCTCATGTTCCCCTGCGGGCCGACCCAGGCGACACTACGACAACTTCCGGCGCCCAGACACCCGTTCGCGCCCGATTTTCACCGGTTGGCCGAGTCCTGTTCGGGTGGTGCTTCGGGTGGTGCCTCGGGGGTGGCTTCCGGCGTGACCTCGAACTGGCTCTCGGGCGGGGCCGAGTCGTCGGGGACTTCGCTGATCTCGCTCTCCGGGGTCAGTTCCTGCCCCGCGGCGCGGCCCTTGTTGAGCGCGCGGTGCACGGCCTGTGCGACGCGTTCGATGGTACGGACCCCGTACTTCATCGTGGGGTTGTCGTGCGAGAGGACGACGATGCGGTACGTGCGGCCCGCGGACTGGGCGGCGGTGAACGCGCCGACGCTGTGCACCCGCCAGCCGTGCGTGGAGCGGGGCAGCCAGCCGTTCTTGAGGTGGGCCTTGGTGCCGCGGGGCATTCCGGCGGGCACGCCCCAGCGCTGGTCGCGGCGCACCTCGTTCAGCTGCTTCAGGCCGCACGCGCGCGAGGCGGGGCTCAGCAGGGATATGGCCTTGGCCGTCGTGAGAACGCCGAGGAGGCGGAGCTGGTCGGCCGCGGTGGTACGGGTCAGGCCCCAGAGGCCGTACGGGTTGAGCGTGGTGTTCGTGGTGCCGGCGCGGCGCAGGTAGCGGGCGATGTAGGACATGCCGAGGTCGTCCCAGAGGCGCCGGGCGGCGGTGTTGTCCGAGCGGGTGATCATGGGGCGGATCGTGCCGCGCTCCCAGGCGGTCAGTCCGCGCCGCCAGTCCTGGGCCCGGCGCAGCGCCGCCTCCATGATCATGATCTTGGCGACGCTCGCCGTGTCGTAGCGCCGGCGTTCGGCCAGGGCGCAGTGGAGGCCCGTGCCGGGGTCGTGGACGGCTACGGAGACGGTGCCCCGCCGGGTGGCCAGGACGGCGCGGATGTCGCGGGAGAGCTGGGCTGCGAGGGTGCGGTCGCCGAGGGCCGCGCAGAAGGCGGCGCGTTGCGCCGTGCTTGCCCTTGCGGCGGTCGCGGGGAGGGGGGTGAGGAGGGTGGTGACCAGTGCCGTGGCTATCGCTATTCGGCACTTTCGCAGGTGAGGGGCCATGCGGTCATCGTGGCCGGGGCAGGTTCTCCGGGCTCGGGGACGGGGGCCACGCGGGTGAGGGGCAAACGCCGGACGGGCTGGATATCCAGCCCGTAGAGGGGGTACCCCCAGCACGGGCGCGTATAACAAACACCGCG
>NZ_JBHYIG010000025.1:0-13033 GCF_042740015.1 Streptomyces sp. NPDC059037 | reverse complement strand
CAGTGCCTTTGCGCGCGCGTGGGTTCTGTGTGAAACACCGCCCGGGGGTGCAAACTCCAGCCCGTCGAGGGGGTCCCCCCTGCTCTTTAAGAGCTTGGGGGAGTTTGAGGACGAACTCGGCGGAGCCGGTGACAAGACGGTGCCCCGGGAGCGGTTCCAGCCCGGCGCAGCCCCTAGTGCGCCGCCGACTCCCAGTCCCCGCCGTCCCCCACCGAGACATCCAGCGGCGCCCGCAGCGACACCGCTCCCGCCATCTCCCGGCGGACGATCTCCTCCACCTTGGCGCGCTCGCCCGGGGCGATCTCCAGGACGATTTCGTCGTGGACCTGGAGCAGCATCCGCGAGCTCAGCTTCGCCTTGGTCAGGGCCGCGTCCACGTTCAGCATGGCGATCTTGACGATGTCGGCGGCCGTGCCCTGGATCGGGGCGTTCAGGGCCATCCGCTCGGCCATCTCACGGCGCTGGCGGTTGTCGCTGTTGAGGTCCGGGAGGTAGCGGCGGCGGCCCAGCATCGTCTCCGTGTAGCCCGTCGCGCGGGCCTCGTCGACGGCTCGGCGCAGATAGTCGCGTACGCCGCCGAAGCGCTCGAAGTACGTGTCCATCAGTGAACGGGCCTCGCCCGCCTCGATGTTGAGCTGCTGGGAGAGACCGAACGCGGAGAGGCCGTACGCCAGGCCGTACGACATGGCCTTGATCTTGCGGCGCATCTCGGCGTCGACGTCCGGGCGCTCCACTCCGAACACCTGCGAGGCGACCGTGGTGTGCAGGTCCTCGCCGGACGTGAACGCCTCCAGGAGGCCCTCGTCCTCGGAGAGGTGGGCCATCACGCGCAGTTCGATCTGGCTGTAGTCCGCGGTCATGAGCGACTCGAAGCCTTCGCCGACCACGAAGCCGCGGCGGATCGCCCGGCCCTCGTCCGTGCGGACCGGGATGTTCTGCAGGTTCGGGTCCGTGGAGGACAGGCGGCCCGTCGCCGCGACCGTCTGGTTGAAGGTGGTGTGGATACGGGTGTCCGCGGCGATCGTCTTGATCAGGCCCTCGACCGTGACGCGGAGCTTCGCCTGCTCGCGGTGGCGCAGCATGATGACCGGCAGTTCGTTCTCGGTCTGGGACGCGAGCCAGGCCAGGGCGTCCGCGTCCGTGGTGTAGCCGGTCTTGGTCTTCTTCGTCTTGGGGAGGTTCAGCTCGCCGAAGAGGACTTCCTGGAGCTGCTTGGGCGAGCCCAGGTTGAACTCGTGCCCGGCCGCCTCGTGCGCCTCCTTCACCGCCTGCTGCACCGCGCCCGCGAACTGCTGCTCCATCGCCTCCAGATGGGCGCGGTCCGCCGCGATGCCGTGCCGCTCCAGGCGGGCCAGGAGGATGGAGGTGGGCAGTTCGACGTCCTTGAGGAGGTCGGCCGCGCCGACCTCCTGAAGCTTCTCGCCGAAGGCCGTGCCCAGGTCGAGGATCGTGCGGGCCTGCGCCATCAGCGACTCGGCCTCGGCCTGGTCGTCCTCCTCCGTACCGAAGGCGAGCTGGCCGTCGGCCGCCGATGCGGGCGCGAGCTCACGGCCCAGATACTCCAGGGACAGGGCGTCCAGGGCGAAGGAGCGGCGGCCCGGCTTCACCAGGTACGCGGCGAGTGCCGTGTCCATGGTGACGCCGTCCACGGTCCAGCCGTGCTCGGGGAAGACCCGCATCGCGCCCTTGGCGTTGTGCAGGACCTTGGGCTTGTCCGGGTCGCAGATCCAGGCCGCGAACGCGTTCTCGTCGGCCTCGTCCAGGCGGGACGGGTCGAACCAGGCGGCCGCTCCCCCGGCCGCCGCGAGGGCCACCTCGGCCACCGAGCCCGTGCCGAGCTGCCAGGTGTCGACCGAGGCCACGCCCAGGACCGCCGTGCCGTGCTCGGCGAGCCACGGAGCCAGCTCGCCCGCGCCGAGCACCGTGCCGTCCAGCTCTACGCCGGGCTCCGCCGGGGTCTCCTCGGCCTCCTCCGCGCCGGGGTCGACGGCGAGCAGCCGCTCGCGCAGCGAGGGGTTACGGATCTCCAGGGTGTCGAGCACCATGGCCAGGGCCGTGCGGTCGTACGGAGCGCGCTCAAGATCGGTGACCGTCCTGGGCAGCTCGACGTCGCGCACCATCTCCGTGAGCCGGCGGTTCAGCTTCACCGCGTCCAGGTGATCGCGGAAGTTCTGCCCGGCCTTGCCCTTGACCTCTTCGGCGCGCTCGACCAGGTCGGCGAAGGAACCGAACTGGTTGATCCACTTCGCGGCGGTCTTCTCGCCGACACCGGGGATGCCGGGGAGGTTGTCCGACGGGTCGCCGCGCAGGGCCGCGAAGTCGGGGTACTGGCCGGGCGTGAGGCCGTACTTCTCCTGGACCTTCTCCGGAGTGAAGCGGGTCAGCTCGGAGACGCCCTTGGTGGGGTACAGCACCGTCACGTGGTCGGTGATCAGCTGGAAGGAGTCGCGGTCGCCGGTGACGATCAGGACCTCGAAGCCGGCCTCCTCGGCCTGGGTGGCGAGCGTGGCGATCACGTCGTCCGCCTCGAAGCCGTCCACCGCGAACCGCACCGCGTGCATCGCGTCGAGCATCTCGCCGATCAGCTCGACCTGACCCTTGAACTCGTCCGGGGTCTTGGAGCGGTTCGCCTTGTACTCGGGGAACTCCGAGGAGCGCCACGTCTTGCGCGAGACGTCGAAGGCCACCGCGAAGTGCGTGGGCGCCTCGTCGCGCAGCGTGTTCGCCAGCATCGACGCGAAGCCGTAGATCGCGTTCGTCGGCTGGCCCGTCGCCGTCGTGAAGTTCTCCGCGGGCAGCGCGAAGAACGCCCGGTACGCCAGGGAGTGCCCGTCCATGAGGAGCAGGCGCGGGCGCGGCTCGCCACTCGGCTTCGTCGCGGTCTCGGACTTCTTCTTCGCTGCTTTTTCTGCCACGTCCCCGATCCTGCCACGCCCCACTGACAGTCAGGCCCAACCCTCACCCGCCGCCGCTCTGTCACTGCCGCGTGGGAGGATCGAAGACGTAGCTCACGCACGTGCTCGAAGGGGAGCCGACCATGGCAAGCAAGCCGCCCAAGGGTGATCCGGTCCAGGACGCGCCGCAGGTCGCACAGGTGCAGCACGCCGCCGCGGGGCTGCCCGCCATCGGTCATACGCTGCGGATGGCGCAGCAGCAGATGGGTGTGCGCCGCACGGCGCTGACCTTGCTGCGGGTCAACCAGAAGGACGGCTTCGACTGCCCCGGCTGTGCCTGGCCCGAGCCGGAGCACCGGCACAAGGCGGAGTTCTGCGAGAACGGCGCGAAGGCGGTCGCCGAGGAGGCGACACTGCGCCGCGTCACCCCCGACTTCTTCGCCGCGCACCCCGTCGCGGACCTCGCGACGCGCAGTGGGTACTGGCTGGGGCAGCAGGGCCGCCTCACCCACCCCATGTATCTGGCGGAGGGCGCCGAGCGCTACGAACCGGTCTCCTGGGAGCGGGCCTTCGACATCGTCGCCGATGAACTCGCGGCGCTGGAGAGCCCGGACGAGTCCGTCTACTACACCTCGGGCCGCACCAGCAATGAAGCGGCGTTCCTGTATCAGCTGTTCGCCCGCGAGCTGGGCACGAACAATCTGCCCGACTGTTCGAACATGTGCCATGAGTCGTCGGGCTCCGCGCTCACGGAGACCATCGGCATCGGCAAGGGCAGTGTCCTCCTGGAGGACCTCTACCACTCGGACCTGATCATCGTCGCCGGACAGAACCCGGGCACGAACCATCCGCGCATGCTCTCCGCCCTGGAGAAGGCGAAGAACAACGGCGCGAAGATCATCACGGTCAATCCGCTGCCCGAGGCTGGCCTGGAGCGCTTCAAGAACCCGCAGACGCCGCAGGGCATGCTCAAGGGCACCGCCCTGACCGACCTCTTCCTGCAGATCCGTCTCGGCGGCGACCAGGCTCTCTTCCGCCTCCTCAACAAGCTCATCCTCGACACGGACGGTGCGGTCGACGAGGAGTTCGTCCGCGAACACACCCATGGGTACGAGGAGTTCACCGAGGCCGCTCGGGACGCCGACTGGGACGAGACGCTCGCCGCGACCGGCCTGGAGCGCGCGAGGATCGAGGAAGCCCTCGCCATGGTCCTCGCCTCGAAGCGCACCGTCGTGTGCTGGGCGATGGGCCTGACCCAGCACAAGCACGCCGTGCCGACCATCCGCGAGGTCGTCAACTTCCTGCTGCTGCGCGGCAACATCGGCCGCCCCGGTGCGGGCGTCTGCCCGGTGCGCGGGCACTCGAACGTGCAGGGCGACCGCACGATGGGCATCTTCGAGCGGCCCGCGCCCGCCTTCCTCGACGCCCTGGAGAAGGAGTTCGGCTTCGCGCCGCCGCGCGAGCACGGCCTGGATGTCGTCCGCGCCATCAAGGCGCTGCGGGACGGCGAGGCGAAGGTGTTCTTCGCGATGGGCGGCAACTTCGTGGCGGCGTCGCCCGACACGGAGGTGACGGAGGCGGCGATGCGCAAGGCCCGCCTGACCGTCCATGTGTCGACGAAGCTGAACCGCTCGCACACCGTCACGGGCGCGCGGGCGCTGATCCTGCCCACTCTCGGCCGCACCGAGCGGGATCTCCAGGGCAGTGGCGAGCAGTTCGTGACGGTCGAGGACTCCATGGGCATGGTGCACGCCTCGCGCGGCCGCCTCGAGCCCGCGAGCCCGCATCTGCTGTCCGAGCCGGCCATCGTGTGCCGCCTGGCCCGCCGCGTCCTCGGCGCCGAATCGGCCACCCCCTGGGAGGAGTTCGAGAAGGACTACGCCACGGTGCGCGACCGCATCGCGCGCGTGATCCCCGGCTTCGAGGACTTCAACGCGCGCGTGGCCGACCCCGCGGGCTTCACCCTGCCGCACGCCCCGCGCGACGAGCGCCGCTTCCCCACGGCGACCGGCAAGGCCAACTTCACCGCAGCCCCGGTCGAGTTCCCCGCTCTCCCCGAGGGGCGGCTGCTGCTGCAGACGCTGCGCTCCCACGACCAGTACAACACCACGATCTACGGCCTGGACGACCGCTATCGGGGCATCAAGAACGGCCGCAGGGTCGTCCTGGTCAACCCCGAGGACGCCCGTGAGCTGAACCTCGCCGACGGGTCGTACGCGGACCTCGTCAGCGAGTGGAAGGACGGCGTCGAGCGGCGCGCGCCCGGCTTCCGGATCGTGCACTATCCGACGGCCCGGGGCTGCGCGGCGGCGTACTACCCGGAGACGAACGTGCTGATCCCGCTGGACTCGACCGCCGACACCAGCAACACCCCTGCCAGCAAGTCCGTCGTCGTACGCCTGGAACAATCAGGCACCGACTGAGCGTTCGCTCAGCGACAGCGACAGCACCAGCGACAACCGTGGACGACGAACGGAGCAGGGCCCCATGGGCGAGCAGCACAGCGTGAAGTTCCCGCAAGAGGTCATCGACGAGTACGCCGCGCTCGGCGTCGACCTGCCCGCCCTGTTCTCCGCGGGCGACCTGGGCACCCGGATGGGCGTCCAGATCCTTGAGGCCTCCGCGGACCGCGTCGTCGGCACCATGCCGGTCGAGGGCAACACCCAGCCGTACGGCCTGCTGCACGGCGGCGCGTCCGCCGTGCTCGCCGAGACCCTCGGCTCGGTCGGTTCGATGCTGCACGGCGGCAGCACGAAGCTCGCCGTCGGCGTCGACCTGAACTGCACGCACCACCGGGGCGCGCGCTCGGGCCTGGTCACCGGCGTGGCGACGCCTGTGCACCGGGGCCGCTCCACGGCGACGTACGAGATCGTCATCACCGATGAGCAGGACAAGCGGGTGTGCACCGCGCGGCTGACGTGCCTGCTGCGCGACGTGGAGCCCAACGGCTCCGCCGGATAAGCAGGTTGAGGGCGGGCGCCCGGCGCGCCCCGCACACTCCGGGCCCGCCCTACGCATTGTCGGAGCGATCGGCTCCGGTCTAGCGTCGGTGCATGAGGCACCGGAAACCGCGCTGTGCGCTCGCCTTCGCCGCTCTCCTGGCCGCCACCGGATGCGGGAGCTCCCCTTCCGCCGACGCCCCCGAACCCTCCCCGTCTCCCGCCACCACCTCCCCCGAAGACCTCTGCACGGCCCTGATCACCAAATGGGGGCGGCAGATCTACGACTCGGGCGAGGAGACGTACGGCGACTATCAGTCGATGGGCCTCTCCAACGGCCAGTACATGATCCTGCGGGACACCCTCGACCTGGCCCGCGCCGAGCGCAAACGCCAAGGCGCCGACGCGGGACGGAAGTTGATCACCCGGGAGGCCCGCGAGCGGTGCGAAGAGCGCTACCGCAACGGGGAGCCGAGCGGCGGGCCGTGGGTGTGAACGCCATCGGCCCCGTCGAACCCGGCGAAGACACCTACGACGCCCACGAGGCGCAAGGCCCCGCACATCTCGTACGCCCCCGCCCGCGCCTCACCCGTCGCCACCGCACCGCGCTGGCCCTCGCCGCGGCCGCCGCCGTAGGGGCCGCCTCCCTCGGCCTCTACCTGACCCGCCCTCGCCCTCCGGCGCCGCCGCCACCGCTCCATCCGTCGCAGACCGTGTCCGTGAAGTACGAGGGCGACATGACGCATCCACGGGCCGGCGAACGCACCTTCAGCTTCACCATCGGCGTCAGTCAGGACGCGGGTCCCCCGGTGTCCGTCAGATGGATCGCCCAGCCGTCAGCGGCCCTTTCGGTCACCGTCGCCCCCCATACCCCATTCACAGTGAAAACGGGAAGCCCTCGTACGGCACGAATCACCATGCACATTCGCGAATGTCGAAATGTGCCACGGAATGCCGGTCTCCCTTTCCTCGCCGTAACACTGCGTAATGCGCGCGCAAAGCAGACGCAGAGCTTCATCCTCGGCTCGGCGTACGCAAAAGATCTTTCCCGGGCCCTGACAGCTGCATGCCCCCGGAACACTGATGTCATGAGTAAAACACCCTGACAGTCCTGCAAGGTCTCAGCATGCGGGATGCGCCGAAGGTGGCGTATTCCGCCCCATCCACCCCCTGAGTTCCAGCCCCGAATACCCCCTGGCATAACAAGAGCGTCACACCTTTGGCCTGACCACTCCACCAGGAACAATTCGGCCCTTAGAGTCACGGCCAGTCACCGCGCCCACCGGATTCCTGTCAGTTCGGTTCCGCGCTCGACTCGGCCACCCAACAGGGGAGGGCCGTGCCAGGGGAAAGGACTGATCGTGCGTCAACGTTCGCTCATAGCCATCACCGCAGCACTCACCGCGGGGGCACTCACCCTCACCGCCTGTGGCTCACGCGACGACAAGGACAAGGGAGACTCCGCGGGCGGCGGCACCACCGTCGTCATCGGTGTCGACGCGCCGCTGACCGGTGACCTGTCCGCGCTGGGCCTCGGCATCCGCAACTCCGTGGATCTCGCCGCCAAGCAGGCCAACGAGAAGAAGTACGTCGACGGCATCACCTTCAAGGTGCAGCCCGCAGACGACCAGGGCCAGCCCGCTTCGGGCCAGACCAACGCCACGAAGTTCGTCGCCAACAAGGAAATCCTCGGCGCCGTCGGCCCCCTGAACTCCTCCGTCGGCGAGTCGATGCAGAAGGTCTTCGACGACGCGAAGCTCGTCCAGGTCTCCCCCGCCAACACCAACCCGGCCATGACCCAGGGCCAGGACTGGAACGGCGGCAAGAAGGTACGCCCGTACAAGGCCTACTTCCGCACCGCGACCACCGACGCCATCCAGGGCCCGTTCGCCGCGCAGTACCTGTACAACAAGGCCAAGAAGAAGAAGGTCTTCGTCATCGACGACAAGAAGACCTACGGCGCGGGCCTCGCCGCCACCTTCAAGGACGAGTTCACCAAGCTCGGCGGCAAGGTCGCCGGCACCGAGCACGTGAACCCGGACACGAAGGACTTCGGCGCCGTCGCCACCCAGATCAAGAACTCCGACGCGGACGTCGTCTACTACGGCGGCGAGTACCCCGCGGCCGGTCCGCTCAGCAAGCAGATGAAGAAGGCCGGAGCCAAGATCCCGCTGGTCGGCGGTGACGGCATCTACAGCGCCGACTTCGTCAAGCTCGCCGGCAAGGAAGGCAAGGGCGACTTCGCCACCTCCGTCGGCCAGCCCGTAGAGGAACTGCCGTCCGCCAAGGAGTTCATCGCGAACTACAAGAAGGCCGGCTACAAGGAGGCCTACGAGGCCTACGGCGGCTACTCCTACGACTCGGCCTGGGCGATCATCGAAGCGGTCAAGAAGGTCGTCGAGGACAACGACGGCAAGCTGCCCGACGACGCCCGCGCCAAGATCGTCGAGGCCATGCAGGACGTCTCCTTCGACGGTGTGACCGGCAAGGTCTCCTTCGACCAGTACGGCGACGCCACCAACAAGCAACTCACCGTGTACGAGGTCAAGTCCACCGAGGACCCGGCCAAGGGCTGGAAGCCCGTCGAGTCCGGTACCTACACCGGCTGACCCTCCCCGCAGCCCACGACACCACCGCGCGGGGCGCTGCCCTCTGCAGCGCCCCGCGCGGCGTCGCATCCGTCACCTGAGCCGTCCGGCCATCGCGAGGCCCCCCGCCGCCGCAAGCAGGCCGCACGGCACCGAAAGACTCGGAGGACCTGCGGTGCACGAACTGCCGCAACAGCTGGTCAATGGCCTGCTATTGGGATCCATGTACGGCCTGATCGCCATCGGCTACACAATGGTCTATGGCATCGTCCAGCTCATCAACTTTGCCCATGGCGAGATCTTCATGGTCGGCGGCTTCGGCGCCCTCACCGTGTGGCTCTGGCTGCCGGGCGGCACCAGCATGTGGCTCGCCCTGCCGCTCATGCTCATAGGCGCCGTGATCGTCTCCACCCTCATAGCGGTCGGAGCCGAACGCTTCGCCTACCGCCCCTTGCGCGGCGCACCCCGCCTCGCACCCCTCATCACCGCCATCGGCCTCTCGCTGGCCCTGCAGCAGGCCGTCTGGGCCTGGTACCCCAACGCAAAGTCGTCCCGCACCTTCCCCGAGATGCCCGGCGACTCCATCCACATGGGCTCCGTCACCATCCAGCCCGGTGACATCTTCCTGCTGATCACCGCACCGATCTGCATGTTCGCCCTCGGCTGGTTCGTGATGAAGACCCGCGTCGGCCGCGGCATGCAGGCCACCGCGCAGGACCCCGACACCGCCAAGCTGATGGGTGTCAACACCGACCGCGTCATCGTCGTCGCCTTCGCGATCGGCGCCGCCTTCGCCGGTATCGCCGCCGTCGCCTACGGCTTCCGGTACGGCGAGGTCCAGTTCCGCATGGGCTTCCTCTGGGGCCTCAAGGCATTCACCGCGGCCGTCCTCGGCGGCATCGGCAACATCTACGGCGCCATGCTCGGCGGCCTCGTCCTCGGCATCGCCGAAGCCATGGCCACCGCCTACATGAACGACATCCCCGGCATGAGCCAGCTCGGCGGGCAGTCCTGGGCCGACGTCTGGGCCTTCGTACTCCTCATCGTCGTACTCCTCGTCAGGCCACAAGGTCTCCTTGGCGAGCGCGTCGCGGACAGGGCGTGACATCCATGACCACACAGACCACTGCGGCCGACGCGCCCAGCCCCAAGCAGGACAACACCCCCACCGGCCTCATCGCCATCCCCGTGGGCACCGCCCGCGCAATGGCGACCGGCGGCGGCGTCCTCACCGTCATCTCCGCGTTCCTCGCCTGGACCTGGACCGCGGCGTTCCCCGGCGACCTCACCGTCTACGGCTACCCCGGTGGCCTCCAGGTGCTCGTCCTCATCGTCGGCGCCCTGACCGCGCTCCTCGGCCTCGCCTCGTACGGAGTCAAGGGCGTACGCGCCATCGCTCCCGGCGGAGCCGACGCCGCGCTCAAGTACGCAGCCCTCGCCGCCTTCGCCACCACCTGGTACACGCTCATCGCGATCAGCTACCAGCTCGGCGGGCTCGCCAACCTCGAGGTCGGCGGCTGGGTGGCCGGCGTGGCCACGCTCGCCGCCCTGCTCGGCGCCCTCGCCCTGCCCTTCAAGCGGCCGCACACCTACCCGGTCGACCCCGAGGACAGCGGCAGCGAGCAGTTCAAGCACCGCATGCGCAACGCGATGACCGTCTTCAAGGGCGCCTTCGCCGCCGAAGCGCCGCCCTCGCCGCGCAAGCTCTCCTCGTACATCGAGATCCTGATCATCATCGCGGCGCTCGCCGCGGGCCTGCTGGTCTTCACCTACGGCATCGGGACCGAGTACGACGAGCTCTTCATCGGCTTCCTGGTCACCGTCGGATTCGGCTTCGCCGCGCTCTCCAAGGCAGGCCTCGTCGCCCAGATCTCCACGTACACCGGGCGGCACCGCAACGTCACCCTCGCCGGTGCGTTCGCCGCCGCGGCGGCCTTCCCCTTCACCCAGAGCGACGACCAGTACGCCACCATCGGCGTGTACATCCTGATCTTCGCAACCGTGGCCCTCGGCCTGAACATCGTCGTCGGCCTCGCGGGCCTCCTCGACCTCGGATACGTCGCCTTCCTCGGCGTCGGCGCATACGCCGCATCCATGGTGTCGGGATCGCCCTCGTCGCCCTTCGACGTGCACCTGCCGTTCTGGGGAGCCATCCTCGTCGGCGCTGGCGCATCGCTAGTCTTCGGTGTGCTGATCGGCGCCCCGACACTGCGGCTTCGCGGCGACTACCTCGCCATCGTGACGCTCGGCTTCGGTGAGATCTTCCGGCTCGTCGCCATGAACTCCGACGGCACCTCGGGCCCGGACATCACCAACGGCTCGAACGGCATCTCCTCCATCCCGAACCTGAAGATCTTCGGCTTCGACCTCGGCATCGAGCACACCTTCGGCGGCTTCACCATCGGCCGCTTCGCGAACTACTTCTTCCTGATGCTGCTCATCACCCTCGTCGTCGTCCTCGTCTTCCGGCGCAGCGGCGACTCCCGGATCGGCCGCGCCTGGGTCGCCATCCGCGAGGACGAGACCGCGGCGCTCGCCATGGGCATCAACGGCTTCCGCGTGAAGCTCATCGCCTTCGCGCTCGGCGCCTCGCTCGCCGGACTCGCGGGCACGGTGCAGGCACACGTCACCTACACCGTGACGCCCGAGCAGTACCAGTTCGCCAACACGGTCCCGCCGAACTCGGCGTTCCTGCTCGCCGCGGTCGTCCTCGGCGGCATGGGCACCATCAGCGGCCCCCTTGTCGGCGCGGCGCTGCTCTACCTCATCCCGAGCAAGCTCTCCTTCCTCGGCGACTACCAGCTGTTCGCCTTCGGTCTCGCGCTGGCACTCCTCATGCGCTTCCGCCCCGAGGGCCTCATCCCCAACCGCCGCCGCCAGCTCGAATTCCACGAGGCCGAACTGGCCCCCGGCGACACGCCCCCTCCCACAGTCCTCAGCAAGACAGGGGCCTGAGCCATGACCACCGACACCACCACCAGCAAGGGCAGCGCCGCCGCGGCGCCGGCCGGCGAAACCGTCCTGGACGCCCGGGGCGTCACCATGCGCTTCGGCGGCCTCACCGCCGTGCGCTCGGTCGACCTCCAGGTCAACAGCGGCGAGATCGTCGGTCTGATCGGCCCGAACGGCGCGGGCAAGACGACCTTCTTCAACTGCCTCACCGGCCTCTACATCCCCAGCGACGGCGAAGTCCGGTACAAGGGCAAGGTCCTGCCCAGCAAGTCCTTCAAGGTCACCGCGGCCGGCGTGGCCCGCACCTTCCAGAACATCCGTCTCTTCGCCAACATGACGGTCCTGGAGAACGTCCTGGTCGGCCGCCACACCCGTACGAAGGAAGGCCTCTGGTCGGCCCTCCTGCGCGGCCCCGGCTTCCACAAGGCCGAAGCCGCGTCCAAGGCCCGCGCCATGGAACTCCTGGAGTTCGTCGGCCTCGCCGACAAAGCGGAACACCTCTCGCGCAACCTGCCCTACGGCGAGCAGCGCAAGCTGGAGATCGCCCGCGCGCTCGCCAGCGAGCCGGGCCTGCTCCTGCTCGACGAGCCGACCGCCGGCATGAACCCCCAGGAGACCCGCGCCACCGAGGAACTCGTCCTCGCCATCCGGGACATGGGCATCGCCGTCCTCGTCATCGAGCACGACATGCGCTTCATCTTCAACCTGTGCGACCGCGTCGCCGTGCTCGTCCAGGGCGAGAAGCTCGTCGAGGGTGACAGCGAGACCGTCCAGCAGGACGACCGCGTCATCGCCGCGTACCTGGGCGAGCCCTTCGAAGGAGACCCCGGCAGCACCGAGACCGGCGGCTCGGGCGACGAGGAGAACCACTGATGACCACACTGCTCGAAGTCGAAGACCTCAAAGTCGCCTACGGCAAGATCGAAGCCGTCAAAGGCATCTCTTTCAAGGTCGAAGCCGGCGAGGTCGTCACCCTGATCGGCACCAACGGCGCGGGAAAAACCACCACCCTGCGCACGCTCTCCGGCCTTCTCAAGCCGGTCGGCGGCACCATCCGATTCAACGGAAAACCACTGCGGAAATACCGCGCCGACCAGATCGTCGCGCTCGGCCTCGCCCACTCCCCCGAGGGGCGGCACATTTTCCCGCGCATGACCATCGAGAACAATCTCCGGCTCGGCGCATATCTCCGCAGCGACAAAGCGGGCATCGAAAAAGACATCAAGCGCGCCTACGAGCTCTTCCCCATTCTCGGGGAGCGCAGCAAGCAGGCCGCGGGCACCCTCTCCGGCGGTGAGCAACAAATGCTCGCCATGGGGCGCGCCCTGATGTCCCAGCCGAAACTGCTCATGCTCGACGAGCCCTCCATGGGCCTTTCGCCGATCATGATGCAGCGCATCATGGCGACGATCGCCGAGCTCAAGTCCCAGGGCACGACCATCCTGCTCGTCGAGCAGAACGCCCAGGCGGCGCTCTCCCTCGCCGACCACGGCCATGTCATGGAGGTCGGCAAGATCGTCCTGTCCGGCTCGGGGAACGATCTGCTGCACGACGAGTCCGTGCGCAAGGCGTACCTCGGCGAGGACTGAGCAGCACTTCGCGTACGGAGAAGGGGGGCCCCCCCCCGGGGGGGGGGGGGGGCGGGCGGGGCGGGGGAGGT
>NZ_JBHYIG010000024.1:48602-56615 GCF_042740015.1 Streptomyces sp. NPDC059037 | reverse complement strand
ACCCAACCAACCGACCGGCCCCCCCCCCTACCACCCCGGGGGGGGGGGGGGGCCCCCCCCGCGGCGGGCGGCGCGGCGCCCCCCCCCGCCCCCCCCGTCAGAGGCGGGGGAGGCTGGGTCAGTGACCCTGGGCCTCGGCACGCTTGTACGACTTCTCGATCTCGGCCTCGGCGTCCGCGCGGCCGACCCAGTCGGCGCCCTCGACGGACTTGCCGGGCTCCAGGTCCTTGTAGACCTCGAAGAAGTGCTGGATCTCCAGGCGGTCGAACTCGGAGACGTGGTGGATGTCGCGCAGGTGCTCCACACGGGGGTCGGAGGCCGGCACGCAGAGCAGCTTGTCGTCGCCGCCCGCCTCGTCGGTCATCCGGAACATGCCGATCGCGCGGCACTTGATGAGGCAGCCCGGGAAGGTCGGCTCGTCCAGGATGACGAGGGCGTCCAGCGGGTCACCGTCCTCGCCGAGGGTGTTCTCGACGAAGCCGTAGTCCGCGGGGTAGCTGGTCGACGTGAAGAGGCGACGGTCCAGGCGGATCCGGCCGGTCTCGTGGTCCACCTCGTACTTGTTCCGCGAACCCTTCGGAATCTCGATGGTGACGTCGAACTCCACGGGTGGCTCCTCCATGATCAGCACATACTTCGGGTGGTTAAGTGTCCCTCACGCAGAAGTGTGATCGCGAAAGGGGCTGGTCGTCGTGCCTGAGCTCAAGCCTTGGCAGCAGACCCGGCAGCTATTGAGGCAGCTTCCGAAGCCTTCGGCTCCCAAGCTCCCCGGCGCTCTCAAATCTCCTGCGAAACTCAAGACCTGGCAGCTCACAGCGGGTGCCGCCACCGTCGGACTCGCTGTCGCGGCCGGGGCGGTGGCCGCGGCCGGCCCTTGGGACTCCTCCGGTCAGCGTACGGCCGAGCGGGACTGGGCCGCTTCTCAGGAGGCCGGGGGTGGCGCAGATCACGGCGCTCGTACGTCCGGACGAGCGCCGGAAGCCGCCCCGAGCGCCCCTTCCGTGCTCAGCGGGCTCGGCGCTCCTGCCGGTGGCGCGAAGGGCGGTGCGGCGGCGCCCGTGCCGAACGGGAAGGCGCTCGCGGGGGTCCTCGACCCGCTGATGAAGGACAAGGCCCTCGGCCCGGAGCGCTCGGCCGTCGTCGTCGACGCGGACACCGGGGAGCGGGTCTACGGCAAGGGGGTGGGCGAGACCCTGACGCCCGCGTCCACCACGAAGATCGCCACGGCCGTGGCGGCGCTGACCGCCGCCGGAGCGGACCACCGCATCACCACGAAGACGGTGATCGAGCCGGATTCGAAGGACGTCGTCCTGGTCGGCGGCGGCGATCCCACGCTCACCGCCCGCAAGGACGGCCCGTACGCGAAGAGCTCGGCGAGCCTGCGCGAGCTGGCCGAGGACACCGCACGCGCCCTGAAGGACCGCGACGCCGACAAGGTGACTGTGTCGTACGACACCTCGTTGTACGCCGGTCCTTCGAAGCACCCCATCGGGCCGAACGAGAACCTCTCCCCGGTCACCGCCCTGATGGCCGACGAGGGCCGCCTCGACGACTCCGCGAGCGGGCCCGCCGCGCGCTCGGACGACCCGGCGAAGGACGCGGCGAAGAAATTCGCGGACCTCCTGAAGGACCACGGCATCGAGACGAAGAAGGACCCCGGCCCGGCGAAGGCGTCCGGCCGGGCGGAATCCCTCGCCAAGGTCGAGTCCCCGCCGCTCTCGTCCCTGGTCGAGCGGATGCTGACGCACAGCGACAACGACATCGCGGAGGCCCTGGCCCGCCAGACGGCGCTCGCCGCGAAGGAGCCGGCGAGCTTCGACGGCGCCTCCAAGGCGATCGACACGGAGCTGGGCAAGGTCGGGCTGCCGCTGGCCGGGGCGAAGTTCGCCGACGGCAGCGGCCTCGACCGGGCCGACCGGATCTCCGCCGAGCTGCTCGCCGCGCTCCTCGACCGCGCCGCCGACCCGGCCCACCCCGAACTGCGCTCGGTGGTCACGGGCCTCCCCGTGGCCGGCTTCACGGGCACGCTGGTCGACCGCTACCCCAAGGAGTCCCCGGGCACCGGCGTCGTACGCGCCAAGACCGGCACCCTCACGGGCGTGAACACCCTGGCGGGCACGGTCGTGGACGCGGACGGCCGCCTCCTTGTCTTCGCCTTCATGACAACAGGTACGACGGACCCGAAGGCGGCGCAGGCGGCACTGGACGGAATGGCATCGGCGGTGGCGGGCTGCGGCTGTCGCTGAGGGGGCCCCGAAGGGGCGCGGGAAACTGCGTGACCAGCCACGGCGGTGTTGCAGTCGGCCGACGGCCCGTGTTCTCCCGACTGGGATCACCTAGGGGGAAGGTCAGGGCTCCAACCTCCTCCGCAGCCGGACACGACCACGTACCGTTGACGCATGACGAGCATCGGTGGTGCGGAGATGGTCGACTGGAATCTCGCGGTGGCGACCGCGACCCGGCTCGTACGGCCGGGTCCAGAAGTGAGCCGGGACGAGGCGCGTGCCATCGTCGCCGAGCTCCGCAAGCATGCCAAGTCCTCGGAGGAGCACGTCCGTTCCTTCACCCGGATGGGGACGGGCGACATCCATGACACCCCGGTGCTCGTCGTCGACCGGGCCGGCTGGATCCGGGCGAACGTGGCGGGCTTCCGGGAGATCCTCAAGCCCCTCCTCGACAAGATGCAGGACCGCCGCGGCAGCGGCCCCGGCGGCGCCATGCTCGGCGCGGTCGGCGGCAAGGTGACGGGCGTCGAGCTGGGCATGCTGCTCTCCTTCCTCGCCTCGCGCGTTCTCGGGCAGTACGAGACCTTCGCCCCGGCCACCCGCGACCTCCCGGCGGGGGAGAACGGCGGCGGCAGGCTCCTCCTCGTCGCGCCGAACATCGTGCACGTCGAGCGCGAACTGGACGTCGACCCCCACGACTTCAGGCTCTGGGTCTGTCTGCACGAGGAGACGCACCGCACCCAGTTCTCCGCCGTGCCCTGGCTGCGCGACCACCTGGAGGGGGAGATCCAGTCATTCCTCTCCGAGACCGACGTCGACCCGATGACGTTCCTGGAGCGCATCAGGGAGGCCGCCCAGTCGCTCGCCGGCGGCCGCCCCGAGGGCGAGGAGGACGACGGGGGCCGCTCCATCGTCGAGCTCGTCCAGACCCCCGCCCAGCGGGAGATCCTCGCCCGCCTCACGGCCGTCATGTCGCTCCTGGAGGGCCACGCGGACTTCGTGATGGACGGGGTCGGACCCGATGTGGTGCCGTCCGTCGGCGAGATCCGTGAGAAGTTCCAGCAGCGCCGCGCCCGCGGGGCGAGCCGCCTCGACCAGGCGTTGCGCAAGCTCCTCGGCCTTGACGCGAAATTGCGCCAATACCGGGACGGCGAGCGTTTCGTCCGAGCCGTCGTCGGCGAGGTCGGAATGGACGGCTTCAACCGCGTGTGGACTTCGCCGAACACCCTGCCCACCAAGGCGGAGATCGCCAAACCGGCGGACTGGGTCGCGAGGGTGCACCGTAAGGGAGAGTGAGGGACCGGATGCGGCCGACGGCAGGAGAACGCCCCCGCAATCACCCGTCCGAGGGACCGTGAGCCATGGGTAGGCGTGCAATGCTCGGGGAACGGCTCGGCTCTGTCACCATCGACACACTCTGAGTGACTAATCTCGTGAGGTCTGACTGAGGCCCGATCTCCTGATCGGTCCTGAGTGACAGGTCCGAGGCTCACCCCCGAACTTCATGAAGGGAACCGGACATGGGTCCCCATCCTGCGGTCGCGGCGATACGCCTGGCGGTCCGCCGCGTACTCCACGACGTACTGACCGACGTACAACGCACCGATCACCAGCGCCCCGACGCACCGCGCCAGGACGCCCGTCCCGACGCACGGCGCGACCCCGGGCGCGTCCCGCGCGCCTCCCGCCCCCACGACCCTCCACGCGAGCAGGCCGCCCCGCCACTCGTGCTCGTCGCGTGCTCCGGCGGCGCCGACTCCATGGCGCTCGCCTCCGCCCTCGCCTTCGAGGCCCCCAAGCTCGGCATCCGCGCCGGCGGCGTCACCGTCGACCACCGGCTGCAGGACGGCTCCGATCTGCGCGCCGCCGAGGTCGTCTCCCGCCTCACCGCGCTCGGCCTCGACCCCATCGAGTCCGTGGCCGTCGACGTCGGCAGGGACGGCGGCCCCGAAGCCGCGGCCCGCGACGCGCGCTACGCCGCCCTCGACGCCGTCGCCGAGCGGCACGGCGCCGCCGCGATCCTGCTCGGCCACACCCGCGACGACCAGGCGGAGACGGTTCTGCTCGGCCTCGCCCGCGGCTCCGGCATCCGCTCCCTGTCCGGGATGGCGGCCGTCTCCGGCGGTCCCGGCGCCGACCGCCGCTACCGCCGCCCGTTCCTGCACATCGACCGGCAGACCGCCCGCAAGGCCTGCATGGTCCAGTCGCTGCCCGTCTGGGACGACCCGCACAACACCGACCCCGCCTACACCCGCTCCCGGCTGCGGCACGAAGGACTGCCCGCCCTGGAGAAGGCGCTCGGCAAGGGTGTCGTGGAGGCACTCGCCCGTACGGCCCAGTTGTCCCGGGATGACGCCGACGCCCTGGACCACTGGGCCGCGCAGGCCGAAGCCTCCGTGCGCGACGCCACGGGACTCCTGGAGTGCGCCAAGCTCTACGCCCTGCCGCCCGCCGTACGCCGCAGGATCGTGCGCCGCGCCGCCATCGAGGCGGGCTCCCCGGCCGGTGCGCTGTTCGCCCGGCACATCGAGGAGATCGACCGGCTGATCACCGGATGGCGCGGTCAGGGAGCCATCAATCTGCCGGGCAAAGTCGTGGCTCAGCGCCAGGGTGGCAGACTGGTTATCCGGCAAGGCTGTTGACCGAGGGGGCCCTGGTCCCCGCGCAGCCGGTGTGACGGACGACCGAAAGTGATGCGGGTGGACGCGAAAGACATGGGCACCGACCTTCAGTCGGTGCTCATCACCAAGGAAGAGATCGACGCGAAGCTGGCTGAGCTGGCCGCGAAGATCGACGCGGAGTACGCGGGCAAGGACCTGCTGATCGTCGGAGTCCTCAAGGGCGCCGTGATGGTCATGGCGGACCTGGCGCGTGCGCTGTCCACCCCGCTCACGATGGACTGGATGGCTGTGTCGTCGTACGGCGCCGGCACCCAGTCCTCCGGTGTGGTGCGGATCCTCAAGGACCTGGACACCGACATCAAGGGCAAGCACGTCCTGATCGTCGAGGACATCATCGACTCCGGTCTGACGCTGTCGTGGCTGCTCTCCAACCTCGGATCGCGCGAGCCCGCGTCGCTGAAGGTCTGCACGCTGCTGCGCAAGCCGGAGGCGGCCAAGGTCGCGATCGACGTGGAGTGGGTCGGCTTCGACATCCCGAACGAGTTCGTCATCGGGTACGGCCTGGACTACGCGGAGAAGTACCGCAATCTGCCGTTCGTCGGCACGCTCGCTCCGCACGTCTACGGCGGCTGAACGTTCCGCCTACCGGCGGCTGATCCCGGCCCTCCCGGCCAACTCCACTGGGACGGCCGGGAACCCTCACCCGTTTCCCGCCGTTGGAGCATGCGAAGACGGGTTTGTCAGCCGTCCCGTGCGGCTTCGGGTGACAATGCTGGGGTACCGTCCGAAGAACAGTCTTTATCAAACTCACTATGGCAGGAGGGACGGGGCGTCATCGCTCCGTATGGATGGACGTGAAGCGATACTTCCGTGGGCCAGTCATGTGGATCGTGCTGGCCGTCCTTGCCGTGGTCGTGTTGATGCAGGTCGTCGGTTCGTCCGGCGGCTACAAGACGGTTGACACCGGCCAAGTGGTGCAGGCGATCAACGACGACAAGGTCGAGTCGGCCAAGCTCACCACCGGTGACGAGCGGACCATCAAGGTCGAGCTCAAGGGCGACCAGAAGATCAAGGACAGCAGCAAGATCCAGGCGAGCTACATCGGCGACCAGGGCGTCGCCATCGCCGACACCTTGCAGGAGAAGTTCGAGCAGAAGAAGATCCCGGACGGTTACACCGTCTCGGAGTCGAAGCAGAACCCGTTCGTCGGCATCCTTCTTTCCCTGCTCCCCTTCGTCCTCATCGTCGTCGTCTTCCTGTTCCTGATGAATCAGATGCAGGGCGGCGGCTCCCGGGTCATGCAGTTCGGGAAGTCCAAGGCCAAGCTCATCACCAAGGACACCCCGAAGACGACCTTCTCCGACGTGGCGGGGTCCGACGAGGCCGTCGAAGAACTCCACGAGATCAAGGAGTTCCTCCAGGAGCCGGCCAAGTTCCAGGCCGTCGGCGCCAAGATCCCCAAGGGTGTGCTGCTCTACGGCCCGCCCGGTACGGGTAAGACGCTGCTCGCGCGCGCCGTCGCGGGCGAGGCGGGCGTCCCCTTCTACTCGATCTCCGGTTCCGACTTCGTCGAGATGTTCGTCGGTGTCGGTGCCTCCCGAGTGCGTGACCTCTTCGAGCAGGCCAAGGCGAACGCCCCGGCGATCGTCTTCGTCGACGAGATCGACGCGGTGGGCCGTCACCGCGGCGCCGGTCTCGGCGGTGGCCACGACGAGCGCGAGCAGACGCTGAACCAGCTGCTCGTCGAGATGGACGGCTTCGACGTGAAGGGCGGCGTCATCCTGATCGCCGCCACGAACCGGCCCGACATCCTCGACCCGGCGCTGCTTCGCCCCGGCCGTTTCGACCGGCAGATCGCGGTCGACCGCCCGGACATGCAGGGCCGTCTGGAGATCCTCAAGGTTCACCAGAAGGGCAAGCCGGTCGCCCCGGACGTCGACCTGGGCGCGGTCGCCCGGCGCACGCCCGGCTTCACGGGTGCCGACCTGTCGAACGTGCTGAACGAAGCGGCGCTCCTGACGGCGCGCAGCGACAAGAAGCTGATCGACAACCACTCGCTCGACGAGGCGATCGACCGCGTCGTGGCGGGCCCGCAGAAGCGGACCCGGATCATGTCCGACAAGGAGAAGAAGATCACCGCGTACCACGAGGGCGGACACGCCCTGGTCGCGGCGGCTTCCCCGAACTCGGACCCGGTGCACAAGATCACGATCCTGTCCCGCGGCCGGGCCCTGGGTTACACCATGGTCCTGCCCGAAGAGGACAAGTACTCGACCACGCGCAACGAAATGCTCGACCAGCTCGCGTACATGCTGGGCGGGCGCGCGGCCGAGGAGCTCGTCTTCCACGACCCGACGACGGGCGCGGCGAACGACATCGAGAAGGCCACCGCGACCGCGCGGGCCATGGTCACGCAGTACGGCATGACCGAGCGGCTCGGCGCGATCAAGTTCGGCGGCGACAACACCGAGCCGTTCCTGGGGCGCGAGATGGCGCACCAGCGTGACTACTCGGAAGAGGTCGCGGCGCTGGTCGACGAAGAGGTCAAGAAGCTCATCGAGACCGCGCACAACGAGGCCTGGGAGATCCTCGTCGAGAACCGCGACGTTCTCGACAACCTGGTCCTCCAGCTCCTCGAGAAGGAGACCCTCAACAAGGAGCAGATCGCCGAGGTCTTCGCCGGCATCGTGAAGCGCCCGGCCCGCCCGGCGTGGACCGGTTCCTCGCGGCGTACGCCCTCGACCCGCCCGCCGGTGCTCTCCCCCAGGGAGCTGTCGCTGACGAACGGTGCGAACGGCTCTACGCCCGCGGTCACCGCGGGTGCGTCGGAGACGCCCATCGAGGTGACCAAGGAGGATCGCCCCGAGAGCTGACCCCGGTCGCCTCAGCAGGCCCGGAATGGATGCTGCGCCCCCCTGGTTTTAGCCTGGGGGGCGCAGTTTTTTCGTACGCAGTTGCGCGCAGGCACGCAGAACGCAAGGAACGAGGCACCAGATGACCGACCCTGTGACCCTGGACGGCGAGGGCTCGATCAGCGAGTTCGACGAGAAGCGGGCCGAGAACGCCGTGCGCGAGCTGCTGAGAGGGGGGGGGGGGGTCCCCCCCCCCGGGATTCACCCCACAAACCAGTCCGCGCCCCCCCACGACCCGGAGAGCCCGTTCAGACC
>NZ_JBHYIG010000024.1:29369-48592 GCF_042740015.1 Streptomyces sp. NPDC059037 | reverse complement strand
ACCCCCCCCACTCCCCCCCACCCTTTCTCTGCGTCGGGGTGTGGGTGTTGGTGTTGGTCCTCTCCTCCGGGGGGGGGGTGGGGGGGGGGCCCCCCCCCCCCCCCCCGGGCCTGCGGGAGACTCCCGGTCGCGTGGCACGCGCGTACAGGGAGATATTCGCGGGCTTGTGGCAGAAGCCCGAGGACGTCCTGACGACGACGTTCGACCTCGGTCATGACGAGATGGTCCTGGTGAAGGACATCGAGGTCATGAGCAGCTGTGAGCACCATCTGGTGCCGTTCGTCGGTGTCGCCCACGTCGGCTACATCCCGTCGACCGACGGCAAGATCACCGGTCTGTCGAAGCTCGCCCGCCTCGTGGACGTGTACGCCCGCCGCCCGCAGGTCCAGGAACGCCTGACGACGCAGATCGCGGACTCCCTGATGCAGATCCTGGAGCCGCGCGGCGTCATCGTGGTCGTCGAGTGCGAGCACATGTGCATGACGATGCGCGGTGTGCGGAAGCCGGGCGCCAAGACGATCACGTCGGCCGTGCGCGGTCAGCTGCGTGACCCCGCGACGCGCAACGAGGCGATGAGCCTGATCATGGCGCGATAGCGCCACAGGTCGGCGGGAGAGCGTTACGCGGCCGGGGCCGCCCCGCCGTTCTGGCCGTCCTCATCGGTGTCCTCAGGGAGCTTGCAGACGCGCTCCATGAAGAAGGCGGCCGCTATCACCGCGATGCCCGCCACGACCGAGAGCCCGGCGTAGATCGCCTGGTCGCGGCGGGCCGGGATGTCCAGGTACTCCAGGAGGAAGGCGCCCGTCCCGGCGTACATGCCGGCGACGAGGGCGGCCACCAGGGCGCTCGCCTGGCCGAAGACGACCGCGCGGGCGGCCATCAGCGGTTCGACGCCCTTCGCGCCGGGGCGCCGCTCGCGCTGGGCGCGCAGTCGGGAGCGCAGGGAGAGGGCCGTGGACAGCAGGACCACGGCGATCACCGCGAGCACGATGGGCGCGGCGAGCGGGACCCTCGGCAGCGTGCCCAGGGAGTCCCAGAGCCGGGCGCCGGCCCAGGACAGCACTCCGGCCACCACGAAGAGGCCGGCCAGTGTCCTGATGCGCAGCTGCTTCACGGATGACCCTTCGTCGTTGTGCGGATCCGCGTCGTACGGATCGTCGTACGGATCTTCGTTGTGCGGACCCGATGACCCTAACGACTACTCGGGCAGCCGGAGTTCCAGGTCGACACGGGGCTTGACGCCCTCGCGGGTGAGCGCGGCGAGCAGCTCGGCGACCGGGCCGCGGCCGGCCAGCTGGGCCTCCGGCTCCACGTCGTGCCAGGGGGCCAGGACGAAGGCCCGCTCGTGCGCCCGGGGGTGGGGCAGGGTGAGGACCGGGTCGTCCGACACCACGTCCGCGTACGCCACGATGTCGACGTCGATGGTGCGGGGGCCCCAGCGCTCGTCCCGCACGCGGTGGAAGGCCTCCTCGACCGCGTGCGCCCGCTCCAGGAGCGAGGAGGGCGGCAGGGTCGTCTTCACCACGACGACCGCGTTGAAGTACGAAGGCTGGCTGCCCGGCTCGACGCCCCAGGGTTCGGTCTCGTACACCGGAGAGACCGCTTTGACGCGCAGGCCGGGGGTGTCCTCCAGGGCGTCGACGGCGCCCTGCAGGTTCTCCAGGCGGTTGCCGAGGTTGCTGCCGAGGGAGATCACGGCGCGCTTGGGGTTGGAGAGGGTCGTGTCGGCGGCGTCCACCTGCTCCACCACGGCCGTGGGCACCGGCTGGACGGTCGGGTCGCTCTGCCCTTGCGTGGAAAACGCGGTCATACTCGGCTCCGGGTGATGGTGACGGTCACATCGTCGAAGGGGACGGTGATCGGGGCGTCCGGTTTGTGGACGCACACCTCGACCTCCAGGACTCCGTCGTGCTTCAGACACGTCTGGGCGATGCGCTCGGCGAGCGTCTCGATGAGGTCCACCGGCTCGCCCTCGACGACGGCCACGACCTCCTCCGCCACGACGCCGTAGTGCACGGTCTTCGACAGGTCGTCGTCGGCGGCGGCCGCACGGGTGTCCAGGCCAATGACCAGGTCCACGATGAAGGTCTGGCCCTCTTCGCGTTCCCGCGGAAAGACACCGTGGTGCCCACGGGCCTTGAGGCCGCGCAGCGCGACACGATCCACGCGAATCACTCCTGCAATCGTCGGTATCGGCAGGCCTGCACCGAGTGCGGTCGGCACACCAGCCACGATCGAATCTACCTGCGAGCACTGACAGCCCCCGCCCGCGGGGGCTCCTCGACCCGCCCCTACCCACTCAGGAGGGTGACTCTTCGCCCTCTTCGTCGTCGGTTTCGGCTAGTACGGGTGATGCGTGGTGCGACCAGAGCTTCCATCCGTCCGATGTGCGCCGGAACACATTCGTGGCGACCACCAGTTGCCCGACGAGCGGCCCGAGCTCGCCGCCGCCCTCCGGGGGCGGGCCGCCGCTGAGGATGTTCTCGGTGCAGGTCACCAGGGCGGTGTCGCCCGCCACGCCGACGTGGACGTCGGTGAGGAAGAACTGGATGTACTCCGTGTTCGCCATGATCAGCGCGTACGACCTCAGCACCTCGCCGCGGCCGGTGAGGACGGGCCAGCCGGGGTGGACGCAGGAGATCGCGGTCTCCTCGTCGTCCGAGCCGACCTCTTCGTCGTCGAGGGCGTCCCGGGTGCCGGTGTCCAGCCACAGGTCGGACACCTCGTCGAAGTCGCCGCGCTCCAGCGCTTCGTAGAAGGCCGTGTTGGCGCGCTCGACCTGTTCGACGTCGGTACGGGCCCCGGTCACAGGTCGCCGCCGGCCGCGCTGGTCACGGCGTGTGCGACCCGGACGGCGTCGGCGGTGGCCCGCACCTCGTGCACGCGGACCGCCCAGGCGCCCTGGTGGGCGGCGATGGCGGAGACCGCGGCGGTGGCGGCGTCGCGCTCGCGGGCGGGCGGCGGCGCGCCCTCGGGGCCCGCGAGGACGCGGCCGAGGAAGCGCTTGCGGGACGCGGCGACCAGGATCGGGTGACCGAGTTCACGCAGCCGGTCGAGGCGGGCGAGGAGCGCCAGGTCGTGCTCGGCGTCCTTGGAGAAGCCGAGGCCCGGGTCGACGACGATGCGCTCGGGGGCGATGCCGCCCTCGATGGCGGCCCGCACGCGCGCGTGGAGCTCGTCGACGACTTCGGAGACCACGTCCTCGTACACGGGCTTGGCATGGATGTCGGCGAGGAAACCGCGCCAGTGCATGACCACGAAGGGCGCGTCGGCGGCGGCGACCGCGGGGACCATGCGGGCGTCGGCGAGGCCGCCGCTGACGTCGTTGACCAGGACCGCGCCGGCGGCCAGTGCCTGCTCGGCGACGGTGGCCCGCATCGTGTCCACGGAGACCGTGACGCCCTCGGCGGCCAGACCCCGCACGACGGGGACCACGCGGCGCAGCTCCTCGTCCTCGTCCACGCGCGTGGCGCCGGGCCTGGTGGACTCGCCGCCCACGTCGACCAGGTCGGCGCCCTGGGCGACCAGGTCGATGCCGTGTTTCACGGCGGCCGTGGTGTCGAACCAGCGGCCCCCGTCGGAGAAGGAATCGGGCGTCACGTTCACGACCCCCATGACCGCACAGCGGCCCCACTCCGGCAGCCCTTCGACCGATCCCCGCCCGCGCAACGTACTCATGCCTCCAGCGTAGGCCCGTACGGGGCGCCCTTACGCCGCCCGGACCTCGCGCTCCGTCGACCGGTGCGGGCAGGGGCGGCGCCCCGCAGTGCGTCCGCGCAGGAAACGGGGCAGCGCGAACGTGACGAAGCCCTCGGCCTGCATGGCCGCGAAGCCGATGCGGGGCAGGTCCTTGGAGGAGCGGTAGACGACGAAGCGGGGCTCCCAGCGGGGGCGGAACTTCGCGTTGAACTTGTACAGGGACTCGATCTGGAACCAGCGCGAGAGGAAGACCAGCAGGCCGCGCCAGGCGCGCAGGACCGGGCCCGCGCCGATCTTCTCGCCGCGTGCGAGGGCCGCGCGGAACATGGCGAAGTTGAGGGACACGCGCGCGATGCCGAGCCTCGGGGCGGCCTGCAGGGCGGCGACGATGAGCAGCTCGTTCATGCCGGGGTCGGCAGCGCGGTCGCGGCGCATGAGGTCCAGGGAGACGCCGTCCTCGCCCCAGGGGACGAAGTGCAGGACGGCCTTCAGGTCGCCGTAGGGCCCCGGGTCCTCGTCGGCCTTGTGGGCGGTCGCTATCAGGCAGTCGCCGTCTCCGGGGTCGCCGATCCGGCCGAGCGCCATGGAGAAGCCGCGTTCGGTGTCGGTGCCGCGCCAGTCGTCGGCCGCCCGCTGGATCCTGGCGAGCTCCTGCTCGCCGAGGTCACGCACGCGCCGTACGCGCGTCTCGTAGCCATTGCGCTCGATCCTCTTGACCATCTGGCGCACGTTGCGCATCGCGCGCCCGGTCAGGGAGAAATCCGCGACGTCCACCACCGCCTCGTCGCCCAGTTCGAGGGCGTCGAGGCCGGTCTCGCGGGTCCAGACCTCGCCGCCCGTCTCGGAGCAGCCCATGACGGCGGGCGTCCAGGAGTGGGCCTTCGCCTCGTCCATGAAGCGCTCGATGGCGCCGGGCCAGGCCTCCACGTCGCCTATGGGGTCACCGCTGGCGAGCATCACTCCGGAGACGACGCGGTACGTGACGGCGGCCTTGCCGCTGGGCGAGAAGACGGCGCCCTTGTCGCGGCGGAGCGCGAAGTGGCCGAGGGAGTCGCGGGCGCCGTGCTTGGCGAGCAGGGCGCGCAGCTTCGTCTCGTCGTCCTCGGTGAGCCGTGCGGCGGGGTGTTCGGGGCGGAAGGCCAAATAGATAGTGGTGATCGCTGTGAGCAGGCCGAGTGCGCCGAGTGAGCAGCCGACGGTCCACGACGTACGCCCGTAGTAGTCGACCGGGCCTTCGAAGCCGAACAGGCCGTACAGGACGTGGGCCAGGCGGTCCGTGATGCCCGGGTCCCCGATGACCTTGCCGGGGTGGGCACTGACGATCACCAGGCCGAGCGCGATGGAACCGGCCCCGAGGACCACGAAGTTGGCCAGGGCGCGCCAGCGGCTGCGCGGGTCGGGGAGCGCCGCGAATTCTCCGCGGTGGCGCAGCAGCAGGGTCAGCAGGGCGAGCGAGATCAGTACGCCGATGACGGAGTGGCGGTACATGAACTGGGCCACGGCTCCGGCCGGGAGCAGCACCACGGCGGCCCGCCAGGCGCGCCGCTTGTGGCGGCGCAGGCCGTGCGCGAGCAGCAGCAGGAGGACGCCCGAGCTGAGCGCGAGGGCGGCGGCGAAGGGGCCGAGCGCGCCGGGCAGGACCTCGGCGACGGCGTGCATGCGGCTGTGCCGGAAGCGCGGGAAGACGCCCGCCGCGATGTTCAGCAGCCCTACGAGGGTGCAGGCGCGGGCCACGAAGGCCGGTACGGCCTCGGGGCGGGGGCCGCGGAGCATCCGGCGGAGCTTGCCGTCACCGCCTGGAACCACACCCGACATTTCCCCATCTATCCTGACAGACATCGCATCCCGTAGTTCCGCGAGAGACCTTGGACCCGGTGCCAAAAGCGGCATCCGGCGACAATTGCGCCCTCTAGGACGGCCCTTCCGGGCCTCGGGTTCACTCCGGATCGGAAAAATGGGTCTTACGAGCAACAAGGTCCTCGCGTTGGCGGTGGCTCTGGCCGTCGTGCTGTTCATCGGAACCGTCTGGTTCTGGCCGCGCCTGGCCCGGCAGAACTGGCGGACCGTCACCGGACGGGTCGGCCTGCTGATCGCCACCCAGCTGGCGATCTTCGCGTCCGTCGGCTTCGCCGCCAACCAGGCGTTCGGCTTCTACGCGACCTGGGCGGACCTCTTCGGGCAGGAGACAAGCCCCGGAGTGGTCGTCGACCACGACCCCACCAAGGGCGAGGGCGGCCCGGTCGACGTCCGTGGCACCCGCCCGGTGAACGTCCCCGGAGGCGGCAGGCCATCGACCGGCGGCCAGATCCAGCAGGTCACCATCAGCGGGAAGGAGTCGGACATCGCCAGCAAGGCGTACGTCTATCTGCCGCCCGAGTACTTCCAGTCCCGCTACAAGGACCGCAGGTTCCCCGCTGCCGTGGTGCTGACCGGCTATCCCGGCACCGCGGAGGCGCTCATCAAGGGCCTGCGCTACCCGCAGACCGCCCATGCGCTGGCCAAGCGGGGCACCATGCAGCCGATGATCCTGGTCATGCTGCGGCCGACGGTCGCGCCGCCGCGGGACACCGAGTGCGTGGACGTCCCCGGTGGCCCGCAGGCCGAGACGTTCTTCGCCAAGGACCTGCCCGATGCCATTTCCGAGCACTACAGGGTGGGCGAGAAGCCGGGGAGCTGGGGCGCGATCGGCGACTCGACGGGCGGCTACTGCGCCCTGAAGCTGGCCGTGCACCACCCCGACGTGTACGCCGCCGGTGCGGGCCTTTCCGCGTACTACAAGGCGCCCATCGACGTCACGACCGGCGATCTCTTCCACGGCGACAAGGAGTTGGAGCGGCGCGCCGACCTCATGTGGTCCCTGGACCACATGCCGCCGCCCCAGACGTCCCTCCTCGTCACCACGAGCAAGCAGGGCGAGGACAACTACGCGGACACCGAGAAGTTCATCGACAAGGTGAAGCCGCCCACCCGGGTCTCGTCGATCACGCTGCCCAGCGGCGGGCACAACTTCAACACGTGGCGCCGTGAGATTCCCGCGACACTGGAGTGGATCAGTGGGCGGCTGAGCGTCAAGTAGCCCTCCGGAGAGGGTGGTTCAGCTGCCCCCGATGGCCGCGATGGTCTCCAACTCGACGTCCCCGCGCGCGATGTCACGCGCGTCGGCCGCCGTCGACCTGCGAAGGGCCTCGTGCAAGCGGGCTGGAGTCAGCACGCCCAGGAAGCGGCCCTCGCTGTCCTTGTCGATGACCGCGATCCAGCCCGCGTCGTGCTGCAGCATCGTCGCGAACGCCTGCTTCAGGGTCGCGCCCACCGGAAGCCACGCCTCCATGCGGCGTGCGTGGTCCCGCACCGACCCCGAACCGCCGTGCGCGTGCTCGGCGGAGATCCAGCCGTGCAGGTTGTTCTCGCCGTCCAGGACGACGGCCCAGCGGGCGTCGAGCTTCGCGGGCAGCGGGTCGTCCAGGTGCAGGACGGGCGGCTGCTCCAGGTCGCCCTCCTCGATCGGTGTCACGGAGAGCCGCTTGAGGCCGCGGTCCGCGCCGACGAAGTCGGCCACGTAGTCGGTGGCGGGCGCGCCGAGCACCGTCGACGGAGTGTCGAACTGCTCGATGCGACCCTGGCCGTAGACGGCGATGCGGTCGCCGAGCCGGACCGCCTCCTCGATGTCGTGCGTGACGAAGAGCACCGTCTTGCGCACGGCCTGCTGGAGGCGGAGGAACTCGTTCTGCAGGTGCTCGCGGACCACGGGGTCGACGGCGCCGAACGGCTCGTCCATCAGGAGCACCGGCGGATCGGCGGCGAGCGCGCGGGCCACGCCGACGCGCTGGCGCTGGCCGCCGGAGAGCTGCTCGGGGTAGCGGTCGCCGAAGGTGGCCGGGTCGAGGCCGACCAGGTCGAGGAGTTCGGCCGCGCGCTCGCGGGCCTTGGAGCGCTTGACGCCGAGGAGGTGCGGGACGGTCGCGGTGTTCTCCAGGACCGTCTTGTGCGGGAAGAGGCCGACCTGCTGGATGACATAGCCGATACGGCGCCGGAGTTGGACGGGGTCGATGGCGGATATGTCGTCGCCGTCCACGAATATCCGGCCTTCGGTCGGCTCGATGAGACGGTTCACCATCTTCATCGTCGTCGTCTTGCCGCAGCCCGACGGGCCGACGAGCGTGACCAGTTCACCCTCGGCGACCTCGAAGGACAGGTCGTCGACGGCGGTGGTGCCGTCCGCGTACCGCTTGGTGACGTGCTCGAACCGGATCATGATTCCCCATTGTTGCGGGCGTTGTGTAAAGCCCATGTTGCGCCAGTACGACGAGTCTCGGCGATTGTCAGTGGTGCGCGTTAGGGTCGCCAGACAGCCGCAGGAATCGGTTTTCGGGGGAGTGAGGAGGGGGCGGGACGCGATGAGCGAGCAGAACTGTCTGGTGGCGAACGACTGGATCTGCGGGGAGTACGTCCGTTCCCGCAGCCAGGAGTTGATCGACGCCACCGTGCAGCACGTGGGCATCACGGTGGCATCGGTGGCGATCGGCGTCGCCGTCTCCCTGCCGCTGGCGCTGCTCGCCCGGCGCTGGCGCTTCCTCGCGGGGCCGATCCTCGGCCTGACGACCGTGCTCTACACGGTCCCTTCGCTCGCGATGTTCTCGCTCCTGCTGCCGTTCTTCGGGCTCTCCGCCTCGCTGGTCGTGACGGGCCTGGTCCTGTACTCGCTGACGATCCTGGTGCGGAACATCCTGGCGGGGCTGCAGGCCGTGCCCGATGAGGCACGGGACGCGGCCAAGGGGATGGGGTACGGCCCGCTGCGACTGCTGTGGGAGGTCGAACTGCCGCTCGCGCTGCCCGCGTTGCTCGCCGGCGTGCGCATCACGACGGTGTCGACGGTGGCGCTGACCACGGTCGGTGCGATCGTCGACTACGGCGGGCTCGGCACGCTGATCCTGGACGGCCTCGACACGACCTTCAAGGCACAGGTGCTCACGGCGTCCGTGCTGTGCGTGCTCCTCGCCGTCGTGGCCGATCTGCTGCTCCTGGCGCTCCAGCGGTGGCTGACGCCCTGGACGCGGGTCCATCGAATACGGACGAACCGTGCCGCTCGCGCGCAGCGCACGGCCAAGGTGGCTGAACCTGCATGAACGCGATCACCGGTGCGTACGACTGGCTGACCACGTCCGCCAACTGGCAGGGCGACAAGGGGGTGTGGCACCGGCTCGCGGAGCATCTCTACTTCAGTGGGGTGTGTCTCGCCGTCGCGTGTCTGATCGCGCTGCCGATCGCGCTGTTCCTCGGCCACATCGGCAAGGGCGGCGCTCTCGCGGTCAACATCTCGAACATCGGCCGTGCGGTGCCGACGCTCGCGGTGCTCGTGCTCCTCACGCTCACCCCGCTGGGCGAGCACGGGGACGTACCGACGCTGATCGCCCTGGTGCTCTTCGCGGTGCCGCCGCTGCTGACCAACGCGTACATCGGGATGCGCGAGGTCGACCGGTCGGTGGTGGAGGCCGCGCGGGGGATGGGCATGAGCGGCGGCCAGCTGTTCGCGCGGGTCGAACTGCCTCTGGCGTACCCGCTGATCATGACGGGTGTCCGGTCCGCCGGGGTGCAGGTCGTCGCCACGGCGACGCTGGCCGCGATGGCCGGCGAAGGGGGTCTCGGCCGGATCATCACGGCCGGGTTCAACCTGCAGAACACGCCCCAGGTGGTGGCGGGCGCCCTGCTCGTGGCGCTGCTCGCGCTCTTCGTGGAGGTGGTGCTCGTGGTGGTGGGGCGCGTCTTCGACCCGTCCCGCGGTGTCGGCAGGGGCGGGCGGCCCCGTCCGGTGAGTGACTCCTCGGCGGCCGGGTGATTCCTCAGGCGGCCCGGATCCGGTTTCTTGTTTCCGTTCGACCTTTCGAAATGGTGGTTCACCGATGAACAGCACAACGCGTCGCGCGCGACGGATGGCAGGGGCGGCCGTGGCCGTCGTGGCGCTGACCGCGGGGCTCACCGCGTGCGGCGGGGACAGCCTGGAGAAGGACGGCAAGGGCTCGGGCGACAAGGCGGGCGGCAAGGGCAAGCTCGTCGTGGGCTCGGCCCGCTTCACGGAGCAGAAGGTCCTCGCCGAGCTGTACGTCGGTGTCCTGGAGGAGGCCGGATATGACGCGGAGGTCAAGACCGTCCAGAACCGCGAGGTGTACGAGCCCGAGCTGAAGAAGGGCTCGATCGATGTCGCTCCCGAATACGCGGCGACGCTCGCGGAGTTCCTCAACCTCGGCAAGAACGGGCCCAAGGCGAAGCCGGTCGCTTCTAATGATGTGGACGCCACGGTGGCCGAGCTGAAGAAGCTCGCCGAGCCGCGTGGCCTGAAGGTGCTTCCGGTCGGCGAGGCGGTCGACCAGAACGCGTTCGCGGTGAGCAAGGAATACGCGAAGGAGCACAAGCTCAAGACGCTTTCTGATCTTGGTGAGTCGGGCGAGAAGGTCAAGATCGCCGCGAGTGACGAATGCGAGACCCGGCCGTTCTGCGCGCCGGGACTGAAGAAGAAGTACGGCATCGACATCGCCGGAATCGACCCCAAGGGCGTCGGCACCACACAGTCCAAGCAGGCCGTGAAGAACGGCACGGACCAGGTGGTGCTGACCACGACCACCGACGCGACGCTGGACAGCTTCGGCCTGGTGGCCCTCGAGGACGACAAGAAGCTGCAGAACGCGGACAACATCCTTCCGGTGGTGAACGCGAAGGAAGCGGGCGGCAAGGAGATAGCCGAAGCGCTCGGCAAGCTGACCGAGACGCTCACGACGGAAGATCTCGCCGAACTCGACCGGAAGGTCGATGTCGAGCGGCAGAAGGAAGCCGATGTCGCCAGGGAGTATCTGGAGTCGAAGGGACTGATCAAGAAGTAGCGCGGCCGAAACCGGAGTTGGCGCGGCCGAAAGTGGAGGCGAGTGGCCGAAGAGGATCGGCAAGGGCGGGGAATCAGCGCTGTGGCACTGTCATTTTGGCGCCCGGGGCACCAGAGTTCGCCTACGCGCGGTAAGTTTCTGGCCATGCCACGTGGACGCCACCGCCATTCCCCACCCTTGCACCGGCTGCTTCCCCCCTCGACGGTCGCAGGCCTCTCTCTCGTCTGCGCCGGCGGCGCCTGGCTCTTCGCGGAACCGACCGTGCTCCGCGGCCTCACCGCGGCGGCCGCCGCGGCCGCCGTCGTGGGCTCCGTCGTCATGCGCCGCTGGGACCTCGCGGCCGGCAAGCAGGTCGCCGAGCTCGGCCGGGCCCGCAAGAGCGACGAGTGGCGCCACGAGGAACGGATAGCGGAGTGCGAGTCCGACCTCGACGAGTCCCGCGAGCTGCGCGGCCGCCTGGAGACGAAGCTGCGCGCCAAGCGGGCGGAGCTTGCCGCGCTGCGCAATGAGCACGCGGCGCTGCTTCGGCGGTACGCCACGGCGGAGACCGAGCGGGCCAGTGCGCTGGAGGGGCGGCGGCTCCTCGCCATCGAGGCGTCGACTCCGGCGCGGGCGCTGCCGCCGGCTCCGGTCCAGGCCTCGGCGCCGGTCCCGGCCCAGGCCAAGGCTCCGCAGAGCGCGACTCCGTCGCTGTACCTGCGGGCGAACGCCGCGCTTGACCGGCTGACGCCGAAGCCGTCCGCCTCCGGCGCGGACGGAGACGAGGCGCGGGGGAAGTCCGGGGCGGCCGACGGGTACGGCGGGCACGAGCGCGCGGTCGCCGTCGCGCCGCCCGCGCAGACCCGGCGCCCGGTCGTCCAGGGCGGTTTCGACTTCTTCGGCACGAAGGGCGCGGCGCCCGCCGCGCTGGAGGCCGTGCAGAACGCGGACCTCGCGGACGTGGTGGGCGAGGAGGCACTCGCCCTGCACAAGGCGGAGGCCGAGGCGGACTTCAAGCAGGCTCCCGCGGAGGGCTCGGGCCGTGCGGCGGGTCAGGTCATCGACCTGACGGCGCATGACGAGACGGAGCAGATCGACGTGGCCGAGTTGCGGACTGCCCTGCGGGCTTAGCTGGGCGGGGCCTTGAGCGCCGTCGATCACCGGCTTCGCCGAGTTCGTCCTCAAACGTCGGACGGGCTAAGTACCCCGTTGGCAGGCCGGTGACGAATCCGCGGGCCGTCCGTGGCTGATCGCGCCGTTCCCCGCGCCCCTTACGGGGCCCCTCAAGCCATCCACCGATCCGGCAGCGCATCCCTCCGCCCCGTACGCGACCGTTCCGCCTGCGCCTCCAGGAGCGAAACCGCCTCCCCCGTAGGACGCAGCCGCGCGGTCACCGTCTTGTTCGCGCCGGTGTCCACCGCCACGTCCGCCACCCCCTTGTACCGCTCCCACGGCCCCTGCGTGAGCCGCACGCTCTGCACCTTCGCGTGCGGCACCAACGACAGGCGCCGCCGCAGCAGGCCGTGCCGCGCGGCGAACACCGTGTCCGTCACGGTGAGGCCGTACCCCTTCCACCACACTGGAAGGCACCACGCCGCGCGCGAGGGCGGCCGGATCAGCTCGGCGGCGGCCGGCACCCGGACGCCCGGCAGGATCCGTGCGATCACCGCCTCCGCGACGTCCCGGGGTGCGACCGGGACCAGGACGCCGTTGGCGGAGCCCGCCACGTCCAGCTCGACCCGGACCCACCCGCGCCGCCGCCACAGCCACGGCTCCACGACCCGCACGGTCTGCACCCGCCCCGGCGGCACCGTCTCGTGCGCCTTGTCGAGCAGCCCGTGGTCGATGCGCAGACCGTCGGGGGACTCGCCCACCTTCCAGTCGTACTCGCCTATGAAGCGCCCCACGCTGCTCGCGAAGGCGCCGCCCAGCATGGGAAGGCCGGTCGCGAGGACCGTCCACAGGTTGTGGGTGACGAACCACAGGAAGGGCGGCACGATCAGCGTGGCGATGAGCATGCCCCAGGTCGTGCCGGTCAGGACGAGCGAGATCGCGAGCATGCGCGGCTGTACGTGCACCAGATTCCTGACCGGTGCCTCGCCGACCTCGCGGGCTTCTTCGGGGGCGAAACCGGCCGCCCGCGCGAGGAGTTCGGCCCGTAGGACAGCGGCCTCCTCCTCGCCCAGATAGGCGAGTTCGTCCTTGCTCTCCGCGCCGACCACGTCCAGCTTGAGCTTGGCGACGCCCGCTATCCGGGCCGCGAGCGGCTGCGTCACGTCCACGGCCTGGAGCCGGTCGAGCCGGATGTGCGCGGTGCGCCTGAAGATCAGCCCGGTGCGGATGCGCAGTTCGGTGTCGGTGACCGCGAAGTGCGTGAACCACCAGCTGAGGAAGCCGTAGAGGGCGCCGCCCAGGAGGACGACGGCGAGCCCGGCCAGCAGCTGGGACACGGCGAGTTCGGAGACGCGCCGCTGGGTGCCGCTCGGGTCGTGCACCGCGAAGCCCACGAGGACCGCGACCGGCGCCCAGGCCCTGCGCAGGGGCGTGACGGGGTGCAGACGCCGCTCTCGTACGTCGGCGGGGCCGCGGGTGTGTTCTTCCCCCGCCGCCTCGCGTACGCCGCTCACAGCCCCGCCGAGCGGGCCTCGCCCAGCTCGGTGAGCCGGTCGCGGAGCCGCTCGGCCTCCTCGGGGAGCAGCCCGGGGATCCGCGCGTCCGTGGCGGCTGCCGCCGTGTGCAGCTGCACGCCCGCGAGCCCGAAGTACCGCTCCACCGGTCCCGACGTGACCTCGACGAGCTGCATCCGGCCGTAGGGGACGATCGTCTCCTCGCGCCAGAGCACGCCCCTGCTGATCAGGAGGTCGTCGGAGCGCTCCGCGTACTTCCAGGACCGCCAGTTGCGCTCCAGCATCGGCCAGCCCCACACCACGAAGGCGAGCGGCAGCAGCGCGAAGAACGCCCATGCCGGTCCGGCGAACACCCCCAGGAGCACCCCCACGGCCACCGCGATCGGCACCAGCCACACCACCAGGAGCAGCCGTCGCATTCTGAGCAGTCCCCCGGGCAGCCCGGTCCATACCGGCTGCGCCTCTGTCCCCGCTGGTCGCGCGGGTTCCG
Organism: Streptomyces sp. NPDC059037; assembly: GCF_042740015.1. Taxonomy (NCBI): domain Bacteria; kingdom Bacillati; phylum Actinomycetota; class Actinomycetes; order Kitasatosporales; family Streptomycetaceae; genus Streptomyces; species Streptomyces sp. NPDC059037. The sequence goes on along the minus strand of NZ_JBHYIG010000024.1, from coordinate 34,925 downwards.
CCGTCCCCGTATCCATGCCGCAAGCGTACGTACGCCGGGTCACAGTCGCGTATGCCGGAGCGTACGAGAGAATGCGCGCATGAGCCCCACGACGGAGACCACGCTCGGCATCGGCGGCGCCGCGGAGAGCACCGACATGGTGCTCAACATCGGCCCGCAGCACCCGTCCACGCACGGCGTGCTGCGGCTGCGGCTCGTCCTCGACGGCGAGCGGATCCAGCACGCGGAGCCGGTCATCGGCTACATGCACCGTGGCGCGGAGAAGCTCTTCGAGGCGCGTGACTACCGGCAGATCGTGATGCTGGCCAACCGGCACGACTGGCTGTCCGCGTTCTCCAACGAGCTCGGGGTCGTCCTCGGAGTGGAGCGCATGCTCGGCATGGAGGTGCCCGAGCGCGCCGTCTGGATGCGCACGCTGCTCGCCGAGCTGAACCGCGTACTCAACCACCTGATGTTCCTGGGCTCGTATCCGCTCGAACTGGGCGGTATCACCCCGGTGTTCCACGCCTTCCGGGAGCGCGAGGAGCTCCAGAACGTGATGGAGGAGATCTCCGGCGGGCGGATGCACTACATGTTCAACCGCGTAGGCGGCCTCAAGGAGGACCTGCCCGCGGGATGGCCTTCACGCGCGCGCGGCGCGGTCGCATCGGTCCGCTCCCGCATGGACGTGTACGACAAGCTGGTGCTCGGCAACGAGATCTTCCGGGGCCGCACCCGCGGCGTCGGCGTGCTGTCCCCGGAGGCGGTGCACTCCTACGGAGTGAGCGGTCCCATCGCGCGTGCCTCCGGAGTCGACTTCGACCTGCGCCGCGACGAGCCGTATCTCGCGTACGGGGAACTGCAGGACACCCTGAAGGTCGTCACGCGTCAGGAGGGCGACTGCCTGGCCCGCTTCGAGGTGCTCCTGGAGCAGACCCACAACGCGCTCGACCTCGCGGACGCCTGCCTCGACCGGCTCGCCGACCTGCCTCAGGGACCGATCAACCAGCGCCTCCCGAAGGTCCTCAAGGCCCCCGAGGGCCACACGTACGCGTGGACCGAGAACCCGCTCGGCATCAACGGCTACTACCTGGTCTCCAAGGGCGAGAAGACGCCCTACCGCCTCAAGCTCCGCTCGGCCTCGTACAACAACATCCAGGCGCTGGTGGAACTCCTTCCGGGCCAGCTGGTCGCCGACATGGTGGCGATCCTGGGGTCACTGTTCTTCGTGGTCGGGGACATCGACAAGTAGCGGGTCCGCGCCAGGCAGCAGGCCTTCGAGCCGTACGCCGACCGGCTGGACCAGCCACCCGAAGTCCCCGAGCCCGCCGGGTGCGGTGAGCTCCGCCGCCTCTCCCGCGCGCGTGAGGGCCCGTACGTACGCGGCCGGGTCGCTGGAGGCGAGGGACAGCGGCGGGCGGCCGCCGCTCACCCCCAGCGTGCCGAGCGCCGCCCGCTGGGTGAGCAGCGTCGCCCCCTCCAGCGCGCAGGCGTCCAACGCCACATGGGCGGTGATGTCGCAGCCGCCGTCCGGCACGGGCGCCGTCTCGCGGCCCGCGCGAAAGCCCGTCAGCGTCCCGAACGGCGGCCGTGCCGCCCGGTCGTGCGCGTAGTCGACCGCGACGGCGAGGCCGCGGGTCAGCGTCGCCACGGCAGCCGCCCACGCCTCGTCACGGGGGCGGCCGATCTCCGCGCGCAGGCCCGGCTCCGGGGGCAGCGGCCACCAGCGCGCGAGCCAGGAGGCGTCCGCGCCGTCGACGGCGGCCCCGAGCGATTCGGTGCCGTCGTCGCGCACGAGGACCCGGCGCACGACACCGTCCGGCGCCACCTCGGCGATATCCAGGGGGACGTTGTCAAGACACTCGTTGGCGAAGAGCAGACCCGTGACGCCGGCCGGCGCCCGGTCCCGCCACTCGACGCGCGGGTCGAGCCCTTCGGGGCGTGCGGCGCGCTCAACCGCGTACGCACGCGTGCGTGCCGCCACTTCGGGGGGCAGCGCGGCCAGGACGCCCGCGGTCAGCTCGCCACGACCCGCGCCGAGGTCCACGAAGGCCAGCTCGGCGGGGCGGCCGAGCGCCTCGTCCACGCGGCAAAGGAGGCGGGCCACGGCCGCGGCGAAGAGCGGTGACGCATGCACCGACGTGCGGAAATGCGCCGCGGGTCCGCCAGGGCGCAGATAGAAGCCGGCAGGGCCGTAGAGCGCCTCCTCGGTGGCCTCACGCCAGCCCCGCCACACGTCCCGCCGCTCACCCCGGACCTCGTTCGTCACGCGAGAAGGCTAAGGGCGCCTCCACCTTGGGGAGTACACGTGCCGGGTGCGGATCGGCCCTCCGGTTGACCCCGGAGGGCCGTGCGGCTGCCTACGCTGGGTTACGTGCAGCGCGTCTATGACTTCCTCCGCAGACACCCGACCGGGGTCGATGGCTTCTGGGCCCTCTTCCTGCTCGGGATCTCCGGCCTGGGCCTGGTCTCCATGGCCGAGGGGGACGGCAGAGACCCGCGCGTCGCGTCCGCCGTGATCGTCGTCGGCCTGTCCGTCGTCGTCGCGCTGCGCCGCAAGGCCACCGAGAAGATGCTGATCCTCGCCGCCGTGCTCGGCGTCGCCCAGCTGGTCTTCGACGCGAAGACGATGCCCGCCGACTTCGCGATGCTGGTGATCATCTACACCGCGTCGGCCGACGGCCCGAAGTGGGCCTCGCGGTTCGCTCTCACGGGCGGTCTGTGCGCCGCGCCGCTCTCGTCGCTGCGCTGGCCGGAGGAGAGCATCAGTTCCTTCGGCAACATCCTCTTCACGGTCTTCCAGATGGTGCCCTTCGCGCTGGCCTGGGTGCTCGGTGACTCGATCCGCACCCGCCGCGCCTATCTGGCCCAGCTGGAGGAGCGCGCCGACCGCCTGGAGAAGGAGCGTGCGGCCCAGTCCAAGGTCGCCGTGGCCGCGGAGCGGGCCCGGATCGCCCGCGAGCTGCACGACGTCGTCGCGCACAACGTCTCGGTGATGGTCGTCCAGGCCGACGGCGCCGCGTACGTCCTCGACAGCGCCCCGGAGCAGGCGAAGCAGGCCCTGGAGACCATCTCGGGCACCGGCAGGCAGGCGCTCGCCGAGATGCGCAGGCTGCTCGGCGTGCTGCGTACCGGTGAGCACCAGGAGAGCGGCGAGTACGTCCCGCAGCCCGATGTCGAGCAGCTCGACGAGCTCATCGAGCAGGTGCGCACGGCAGGACTGCCCGTCGACTTCAAGGTCGAGGGCACCCCGCGCCCGCTGCCGAGCGGCGTGGAGCTGACCGCGTACCGCATCGTGCAGGAGGCGCTCACCAACACCCGCAAGCACGGCGGCGAGAACACCGGGGCGAGCGTGCGCCTGGTCTACTTCGACGACGGCCTGGGGCTGCTCGTCGAGGACGACGGCAAGGGCGCCCCGCACGAGCTGTACGAGGACGGCGGCGCCGACGGCAGTGGGCACGGCCTGATCGGCATGCGCGAGCGCGTCGGCATGGTCGGCGGCACGCTGGACGCGGGGCCGCGGCCCGGCGGCGGCTTCCGCATCAGTGCGCTGCTCCCGCTGAAGCCCGCGAGCTGACACCTGTCACCGAACCGCCCACGCCATAGGCTGACGAACTCATCTGAACTCAGCCACTGAACTCACCGACTCATCCACAGAACTCATCCACAGAACTCATCCACGAAGGGGCACCCTTGATGTCGATCCGCGTCATGCTCGTCGACGACCAGGCGCTGCTGCGCACGGGGTTCCGGATGGTGCTCGCAGCCCAGCCGGACATGGAGGTCGTCGCGGAGGCGGGCGACGGCGTCGAGGCGCTGGAGGCGCTGCGGTCGACCAAGGTCGACGTGGTCCTCATGGACGTACGCATGCCGAAACTGGACGGCGTGGAGACGACCCGGCGCATCTGCCAGGACGAGAACCCGCCCAAGGTGCTGATCCTGACGACCTTCGATCTCGACGAGTACGCCTTCTCGGGCCTGAAGGCGGGCGCTTCCGGCTTCATGCTGAAGGACGTGCCCCCGGGGGAGCTGCTCGCCGCGATCCGGTCCGTGCACAGCGGTGACGCCGTGGTCGCGCCGTCCACCACGCGGCGCCTGCTCGACCGTTTCGCGCCGATGCTGCCGAACGCGGGCGGACAGCCGCAGCACAAGGAGCTCGAACGGCTCACGGACCGCGAGCGCGAGGTCATGGTCCTGGTCGCCCAGGGGCTTTCGAACGGCGAGATCGCGGCGCGGCTCGTCCTGTCGGAGGCCACCGTCAAGACACACGTGGGACGCATCCTGACCAAGCTCGGGCTGCGGGACCGCGTGCAGGTGGTGGTCCTCGCGTACGAGACGGGCCTGGTGCGGGCGGGTGGCGGCGCGGCCTGAGTGCGACCGGTCCTGCCCTAGCGCAGGACCCCCTCGATGAAGTCGCTGCCCAGGCGTGACACCACGCCGATGTCCAGCTGGTGCTGCACATAGCGCCCGCGGCGCCGTGTCGTGACGAGCCCGGCCTTCTTCAGGACGCTGAGGTGACGTGACACCTCGGGCGCCGTCAGGCCGTGCGCGTCCGCAAGCTCGCCCGTGGTGTACGCCCCGCGCGCGAGGTGGCGGCACAGGCGCATCCGGGCCGGGTGGGCGAGCGCGGACATGCGGCGGGTCAGCTGCTCCACGGAGGGCGGGGCGGTGAGGCCGGGTCCGCTGATGGGGTACGTGATCGCGGGCTGCCAGCCGTAGCGGTGCAGCACCATCAGATGGGGCCAGCCGAGGCTGGTCGGGACGAGCACGAGGCTGCCGTCCCCCGTGACCGTGCGCCCCTCGGTGATCTTGTCGAAGGTGATGAGCCGGGCCTCCTCGTCCAGGGAGGCCGCACCGGACACCGCCTTCAGGGCCTCGGCGAGGCCCTTGCGGCGCAGCAGGTCGGTCTTGTGCCGGGCGTCGGCGGCGAGCTGGTGCTGCAGGCGCGCCCAGGTGTCCGCGAAGAACGCATCGTCGCAGTCCTCCACCAGCTGCCGGAACCAGGCGCGGACCGCGGACGGGTCGTCGAGCAGCCGCCGGGTGAAGCGCACCTGGTGCGGGCCTCGGGCGGCGGCGAGCTCCAGGGCGCGCTGCTGCACCTCAGGGGTGCCCAGGATGGAGCGGTTCGGCTCCGCGTACGACGACTGGCAGGTGAACTCCAGGGCGGCGTCCACGAATTGCTCGTCGGTCAGCTTGTCGAGGAGGTCGAGCTCCTCGGCGAGCGTGGCGCCCGGGAGTGCCTGCTTGCCGGGTATGCCGGCGAACGGCGCGAAGACGTCCGAGAACGTCGTGCGCCACAGGAAATCAGCGTCGCACATGCGGTCCGCGAGGCACGGGTCCATGCGCGCGGACACCGCCGTCGCCCAGCCCTGGAGCCCCGGGTGGTGGCCCGGCTCCGCCAGCGCGTGCAGCGCCATGCCGAGCTCGGCCAGGGGCGAGGGCACGACGTGGATCCGCTCCGGGAGCAGCCCGGTGATGTCGATGCTCACGCTCATGGCCCCATGGTGCACCCCGCCACCGACATCCCCGCCGTCGATTTAACGGAGGGCTCCAAAGAACCGACGGCGGGGGGGCGGC
>NZ_JBHYIG010000024.1:0-29359 GCF_042740015.1 Streptomyces sp. NPDC059037 | reverse complement strand
GCGAGGCTGGTCCGCGTCCCTCGACCTGCGCCGCCCCGGCGTCCCCCCCCCCCCCCCCCACCACGGGCTTTGCGTGGGCGGTGGTCCCCCCCCCCCGCGACGGCGTGGGGTCGGCGGGCGCAGTCTGTGGTGAGCGGGACGCAGCAAGCGGGGCACAGCACCCCGGGACCTGCGCTTCCCGCGCCCTCCATGCCCTTCATGTGCCGACCCTGCTTCCCGTCGACCCATGAGTGCCCGATAAGTACCATTTACCCCGAGAGGCGAGGCCATCATGAGCATCACGCAGCAGTACCTCCTCGACAGCTACCGCGCCGCCCAGCACGACGAGCGCACCCCACCCGCCCCCGGTCAGCACGACTGGCAGGTCATCCGCGAGGTGCGCGACTACGGGCGCTTCCAGGCCGTCATCGAGGAACGCCCCGCCCACGGATGGATCCGGGCCGCCCTGGCCCGGCTCGCCCACTCCGTCCACCTCGGCCGGGGATCCGTCAGCCGGGGAGCCGGCGCACGAACTCCGCGACCGCATCATTGACGTCGTCGGCCGTCCACTCCAGGCCCGCCCCGGTCACGGTGACCTCCGTGACCGAGAGGCCGGGCGGGCCGTCGGAGAACCAGCGGCCGAACAGCAGGGTCTTGGTCTCCTCGGCCTGGGCGAGCGACGCCTCGGTCAGGACTTCGGAGTCGTACGGCAGCCAGACCTGGAACTGATGGGTGTGCGGCCGCTCCGGGTGCACGCGCGACCACGGCACCCCGGCCGCCGCGAACCCTTCGCGCAGCGCGTCGGCGACCACGCGCGCGTGGGCCACGTAATCGGGCAGCCGGGGCAGCGTGTGCTTCAGGCCGAGCAGCGCGGAAACGGCGGCCGGGAACTGCTGGAACAGCTGGCCTCCGTAGCGGTGGCGCCACACCCTCGCCTCCTCGACGAGCGTGCGCGGCCCGGCGAGCACGGCGCCGCTCAGGCCTTCGAGGGACTTGTAGAACGACACGTACACCGTGTCCGCGAGGGCCGCGATCTCCGTCAGGGGGCGGCCGAAGTGCGGTGTGCACTCCCACAGCCGGGCGCCGTCGAAGTGCACGACAGCGTCGCGTTCGCGGGCCGCCTCCACGACGGCTTCAAGCTCCTCCCAGGTCGGCAGGACGAAACCGGCGTCCCGGAGCGGCAGTTCGAGCATCAGCGTCCCGAAGGGCTCCTCGAAGTCCCGCACTTCGTCGGCCGTGGGCAGCCGCGGCTCCCTCGTCGGGTGGACCGTGCGCAGACCGCTCACCACGGAGAAGGCGTCCCCTTCGTGGACCTCGGGGTGTGCGACCGGGTGCAGGGCGACCGTCGCGTTGCCGGTGCGGCCCGCCCAGCAGCGCAGGGCGACCTGCTGGGCCATCGTGCCGGTCGGGAAGAAGGCGGCCGCCTCCTTGCCGAGCAGGCGCGCGACCTCGTCCTCCAGGGTGGCGACGACGGCGTCGCCGTAGACGTCGGTGGGGTCGTCCGGGCCGACGACCTCATGGGCCGCGGCCGCCAGGGCCGACAGGCGCTCGGCGAGCGGCACGACCAAGGGCGAGCGGTTCAGGGTCCGGGCTGCGCCACGGGCCGCCGCCGAGCGCCGGGCGCGCCCGTCCGGGTCCTGCGCGGAGCCCTCCGCGGGTCCGTCCCCGAGCGCTTCGGGCTGATGCCTGGGCTGTTCCTGGGGGCGCTCTTCTTCCGCCTCGTACGCAGTCATCCCCCGAGCATGGCCTGCCCGAGGCCACCAGTCATACGAATACCCACAGCCTGTGGACAGCCGAAGACGCGCCATGGACCGATCGCGTTAGCATGACGAGAAATCGTCCGGTACCCCGAGCGGACTGGAACGGGAAGGCGTCATCGCGTGAACGCACCTCATCAGCCAGACCCGCGGGACCGCCCCGCGAGGCTCACGGTGGGCGTCGTGGGAGCGGGCCGGGTCGGCCCTGCGCTCGCCGCGGCGCTCCAGCTCGCCGGGCACCGCCCGGTCGCCGCGTCCGGTGTCTCCGACGCGTCGGTGCGCAGGGCCGCGGTCCTGCTGCCCGACGTCCCCCTCGTCCCGCCCGCCCAGGTCCTGGAGCGCGCCGACCTGGTCCTCCTGACCGTGCCGGACGACGCGCTTCCGGGTCTGGTCGACGGGCTCGTCGAGACCGGCGCCGTCCGCCCCGGCCAGCTCATCGTGCACACATCGGGGCGGTACGGCACGAAGGTGCTCGAACCGGCGCTGCGGGCCGGCGCCCTGCCGCTCGCGCTGCACCCCGCGATGACCTTCACCGGCACGCCCGTGGACGTACAGCGGCTTGCCGGCTGCTCCTTCGGCGTGACCGCCCCCGACGAGCTGCGGCTCGCGGCCGAGGCGCTCGTCATCGAGATGGGCGGCGAGCCGGAGTGGATCGCCGAGGAGTCGCGGCCGCTCTACCACGCGGCCCTCGCGCTCGGCGCGAACCACCTGGTCACGCTGGTCGCCGAGTCCATGGAGCTGCTCCGTGACGCGGGCGTCGAGGCCCCCGACCGGATGCTCGGCCCGCTGCTCGGCGCCGCGCTCGACAACGCGCTGCGGTCCGGCGACGCCGCCCTCACCGGACCCGTCGCGCGCGGGGACGCGGGCACCGTCGCCGCCCACGTCGCCGAGCTGCGCAAGCACGCCCCGCAGACCGTCGCCGGATACCTGGCGATGGCCCGTGCCACCGCCGACCGCGCGCTCGCCCACGGACTGCTCAAGCCGGAGCTCGCCGAGGACCTCCTGGGGGTCCTGGCCAACGGCGCGGGCGGGGCCGGCGACACCGAGGGAGACAGCCGATGACCGCCCTCCTGCACACCGCCGACGCCCTGCGCACGCGCACACGTGCGGGCCGCCGCGCCGTCGTCATGACGATGGGCGCCCTGCACGAGGGCCACGCCACGCTCATCCGCACCGCACGCCGCATCGCGGGCGACGAGGGCGAGGTCGTCGTCACGGTCTTCGTCAACCCCCTCCAGTTCGGCGCGGGCGAGGACCTCGACCGCTATCCGCGCACCCTGGACGCCGACATCAAGATCGCCGAACAGGAGGGCGCGGACTTCGTGTTCGCCCCCTCCGTAGACGAGGTCTACCCCGGCGGCGAACCCCAGGTCCGCGTCAGCGCGGGCCCCATGGGCACCCGCCTCGAAGGGGCCACCCGCCCCGGCCACTTCGACGGCATGCTCACGGTCGTCGCCAAACTCCTGCACCTCACCCGCCCCGACGTGGCGCTGTACGGACAGAAGGACGCCCAGCAGCTCGCCCTCATCCGCCGCATGGTGCGGGACCTGAACTTCGGCATCGAGATCGTCGGCGTACCCACGGTGCGCGAGGACGACGGCCTCGCGCTCTCCAGCCGCAACCGCTACCTGTCCGCGGCCGAGCGGCGCACCGCCCTCGCGCTCTCCCAGGCCCTCTTCGCGGGCCGCGACCGACACGCGGCGCAGGAGGCCCTGCGCGCACGGGCGGCGAGCGCCCCCGCCACGCACGCGCGTGCCGCCGCCCTGAACGCGCTGGGGGAGTCCCGCGCCGCCGCCGACACCCACGCCGTCGCCCAGTCCGTCACCCCGGCCGTGCCCGGCGGCCCCGCGGCCGTCCGCGCCGCGGCCCGCCAGGTCATCGACGAGGCGGCCCGCCGCCAACCCCCGCTCGAACTGGACTACTTGGCGCTCGTGGACCCGGCCGACTTCACGGACGTGGGGCCGGACCACACGGGCGACGCGGTCCTCGCCGTCGCGGCCAAGGTCGGCGCGACCCGGCTGATCGACAACATCCCGCTCACGTTCGGAGCCACCGCATGAGTGCCACCGGAATACGGCTGCACGCCCCCGCCCCAGGCTGGTCCCTGGACGCCGACATCGTGGTCGTCGGCTCCGGAGTGGCCGGACTGACCGCCGCCCTGCGCTGCTCGGCGGCCGGCCTGAAGCCGGTCGTCGTCACCAAGGCCCGACTCGACGACGGCTCCACGCGCTGGGCCCAGGGCGGCATCGCCGCGGCACTCGGCGAGGGCGACACCCCCGAACAGCACCTGGACGACACGCTCGTCGCGGGCGTGGGCCTGTGCGACGAAGAGGCGGTGCGCACCCTCGTCACCGAGGGCCCCGACGCCGTACGCCGCCTCATCGAGACCGGCGCCCACTTCGACACCGGCCCCGAAGGCGCCATCGAGCTGACCCGCGAGGGCGGCCACCACCGCCGCCGCATCGCGCACGCGGGCGGCGACGCGACCGGCGCCGAGATCTCCCGCGCCCTGGTCGAGGCGGTCCGCGCGCGCGGCATACCGACCGTCGAGAACGCCCTGGTCCTCGACCTCCTCACGGACGCCGACGGCCGCACCGCCGGTGTCTCCCTGCACGTCATGGGCGAGGGCCAGCACGACGGCGTGGGCGCCGTGCACGCCCCCGCGGTGGTCCTCGCCACCGGCGGCATGGGCCAGGTCTTCTCCGCGACCACCAACCCGTCCGTGTCCACGGGCGACGGCGTCGCGCTCGCCCTGCGCGCGGGCGCCGAGGTGAGCGACCTCGAGTTCGTGCAGTTCCACCCCACGGTGCTCTTCCTGGGGGCGGACGCGGAGGGCCAGCAGCCGCTGGTCTCCGAAGCCGTCCGGGGCGAGGGCGCGCACCTCGTGGACGCCGACGGCGTGCGCTTCATGGTCGGCCAGCACGAACTCGCCGAGCTCGCGCCCCGCGACATCGTCGCCAAGGGCATCACGCGCCGCATGCAGGAACAGGGCGCCGATCACATGTACTTGGACGCCCGCCACTTCGGCGCCGACATGTGGGCGAGCCGCTTCCCGACGATCCTCGCCGCCTGCCGTGCCCACGGCATCGACCCGGTGACCGAGCCCATCCCCGTCGCCCCGGCCGCGCACTACGCCTCCGGCGGCGTCCGCACCGACCCGCACGGCCGCACCACGGTCCCGGGTCTGTACGCCTGCGGAGAGGTCGCCTGCACGGGCGTGCACGGCGCCAACCGCCTCGCCTCCAACTCCCTCCTGGAGGGCCTGGTCTACGCCGAGCGCATCGCCGCGGACATCGCCGCGCGCCACGCGGATAACGCCCTCCACGCGCGCGTGCCCGCGCCGGTGTCCCACCCCGACACCCCCGAGCACCCCCTGCTGCCGCCCGAGGCCCGCTTCACCATCCAGCGCGTCATGACCGACGGCGCCGGAGTGCTCAGGTCCGCCGACTCCCTCTCCGAGGCCGCGGCCCGGCTGGCCCGCGTCCACGCCGAAGCCGCGGGCGCGCTCGCCGAGGACGGCAAGACCGCCGAGCCCGGCGTCGACACGTGGGAGACCACCAACCTCCTGTGCGTGGCCCGCGTCCTGGTCGCCGCCGCGCAGCGCCGCGAGGAGACCCGCGGCTGCCACTGGCGCGAGGACCACGCCGACCGCGACGACGCGGCCTGGCGGCGCCACATCGTCGTACGCCTCAACGCGGACCGGACGCTGGCCGCGTCGACGACCGAGACCCCCGACTTCCCCCCGACGACGAGACTTCAGGAGAAGTGACCGTGAGCAGCACCCCCGACCTCCCCATCGCCCCCGTCGGCGGCTGCGGCGACGCCTGCGGCTGCGGCGGAGACGACGCCTACGACCCCATGGAGTGCGGCCTCGACCCCGCCCTGGCGCAGCTCCTGGCCGACGCCGGGCTCGACCCCGTCCAGGTCGAGGACATCGCGCACATGGCGGTCTCGGAGGACCTGGACGGCGGCGTGGACGTCACCTCGGTCGCCACGATCCCCGAAGAGGCCGTCGCCACCGGCGACTTCACCGCGCGCGAGGCCGGCACGGTCGCGGGCCTGCGCGTCGCCGAGGCGGTCATCTCCCTCGTCTGCACGGACACCTTCGAGGTCGAGCGGCACGTCGAGGACGGCGAGCGGGTCGAGGCGGGCGATGTGCTGCTCAGCGTCACCACCCGCACCCGCGACCTGCTCACCGCCGAGCGCAGCGCGCTCAACCTCCTGTGCCGCCTCTCCGGGATCGCGACCGCCACGCGCGCGTGGGCCGACGCACTCGACGGCACGAACGCCAAGGTCCGCGACACCCGCAAGACGACGGCCGGACTGCGCGCCCTGGAGAAGTACGCGGTCCGCATGGGCGGCGGCGTCAACCACCGCATGTCGCTCTCGGACGCGGCCCTGGTGAAGGACAACCACGTGGTGGCCGCCGGCGGCGTGGAGCAGGCCTTCAAGGCCGTACGCGAGGCCTTCCCCGACCTGGCCGTGGAGGTCGAGGTCGACACGCTCCACCAGCTACGCGAGGTCGTGGACGCGGGCGCCGACCTGATCCTCCTCGACAACTTCACGCCGGGCGAGACCGAGGAGGCCGTGGCGATCGTGCACGGCCGCGCGATCCTGGAGTCCTCCGGCCGCCTCACCCTGGAGAACGCCCGCGCGTACGCGGACACGGGCGTCGACTTCCTCGCCGTGGGCGCCCTCACCCACTCCTCCCCGATCCTGGACATCGGCCTCGACCTGCGCCCGCCCGTCTCCCACCACCCTTCCAAGGAAGCGCTTCGCGCACTTTCTGATGGTACGGAGTGACGACGACATGCTGCTGACCATCGACGTCGGAAACACCCACACCGTCCTCGGCCTCTTCGACGGCGAGGAGATCGTCGAGCACTGGCGCATCTCCACCGACGCCCGCCGCACCGCCGACGAGCTCGCCGTGCTGCTCAACGGCCTGATGGGCATGCACCCGCTGCTCGGCGACGAGCTGGGCGACGGCATCGACGGCATCGCCATCTGCTCGACGGTCCCCTCCGTCCTGCACGAACTGCGCGAGGTCACAAGGCGCTACTACGGAGACGTGCCCGCCGTCCTCGTGGAGCCCGGCATCAAGACCGGCGTGCCGATCCTCATGGACAACCCCAAGGAGGTCGGCGCCGACCGCATCATCAACGCGGTCGCCGCGGTCGAGCTCTACGGAGGACCCGCCATCGTCGTCGACTTCGGTACGGCGACGACGTTCGACGCGGTCTCCGCGCGCGGCGAGTACACCGGCGGCGTCATCGCCCCCGGCATCGAGATCTCCGTCGAGGCGCTCGGCGTACGCGGCGCGCAGCTCCGCAAGATCGAGCTGGCCCGGCCGCGCAGCGTCATCGGCAAGAACACCGTGGAGGCCATGCAGTCGGGCATCCTGTACGGCTTCGCGGGCCAGGTCGACGGTGTCGTACAGCGCATGGCGCGCGAACTGGCGGGCCCCGGCGGTGATCCGGACGATGTCACGGTCATCGCGACCGGCGGCCTCGCGCCCATGGTGCTCGGCGAGGCCTCGGTCATCGACGAGCACGAGCCGTGGCTGACCCTGATCGGCCTGCGGCTGGTCTACGAGCGCAATGTTTCGCGTAGTTGACCGTTTCCGCACCTGAGCGGGGTTGCGCACACAACCCTCCGCCCCATACAAGAGTCTGCGCAGGGACGGGAGTTGGGCGGGTGTCTAGTGGGCGTGGGGCAAATGGGGCGTAGCGGAAGAGCGGCCGCGGCAGTGGCGGCCGCGGTGCTGATCGGGCTCGCGGGACCGGCAGGGACGGCCGCCGCGGTCCACGCGGTGCCCCCGGCCCCGGCCTCGATCGTGACCACGGTCCAGGCCGAAGGACCCGGCACGGCCACCGCCACGCGCACCGCGGGTACCACCAACACCCCCGAAGTCCCTGAGGCCTCCGCATCCCCCGTCCCCGACGGCACCATGGCGGACACCGGCGCAGGCGTCCTCCCCTGGATCGCCCTCGCCGGGGCCGCGGCGCTCGGAGTCGGCGCGGTCGCCTTCGCGATGGTCCGCCGCCGCGCGGACTGACCCCGCGGGCCGGCCCCCGAGCCAAGCCACGCCAAGGATTGGCGTTAAGCCGATTTTGTCCGTTATTGAGCGTATCGTCGGCTCATGCCCACGCCATACGGATCCCGCGGCGGCATGGCCTTCAGTGCGGAGGAGCTGCGTGTGCTCCGCCGCGCCCTGGCCCTCGCCCTGCATCCCAGCCCCGTCTCCGACGAGGACGTCCAGGACTGCCTCCGTCTCGCCGACTCCGTCGACGAGGCGGCGCGCGAGGGCGCCAGACTCCGCGCCTTCCTGCTGGCCGACCTCGCCCGCTACCGGGCGGCCCTGCCCGGCACCGCGACCGGCTACCTCGCGCTCCTGGAGGACGTCATCGGCGCCGGCCACCAGCCGGGCCCCGACGACCTCGCCGCGCTGCGAGCGCTGCGCGGCAACCCGGTCGCCGCCGCCCTCCTGGAACGCTGCCGCGCCCTCGCCGAACGCGACGTACGCGCCCGTCTGTCGGGGCGTGCGGCCGTGGAGACCAAGGCCGCCCCGCGTCCCCGCGTCCCCGCGTCGCGCACACGCCTGCTCGCCCTCCCCGGCGGCCGCGGCGACGCGGAGCGTCCCGAGGCGCCCAAGCCCAAGTCCCCGGCGGCCCCGGCCCGCCGGCCTGCCGCCCCCGAGCCGGGCCGCCCCGTGCCGACCCCGGCCGAGGTCTTCCCGCCCAAGCGCCGCCCGGCGGACCCGGCGGCTCCGGCAAATCCGGCGGACCCGGCGCACCGGCTCGTGGCGGGCTAGCTACTCTGGGGGGCATGGACTACGTCTCCGCGCTCCTGCCCCCCGTAGTGATGGCCGTGTTCTTCACCGGTCTCATCGTGACGATCGTGAAGACCCAGGGCGGCGCCAACAAGGCCAAGGAGGACGCGGCCGTCGACGCCGCGATCACCCGCGCCGAGGGCGTCCGGCAGTCTCCGCGGCCCTGACCTCGGCAGACTCCTTCCGGTGACCTCGGGTCACCCCTCGCACACGCACGGCGTACGACTCGCTCACATTCCGAGTCGTACGCCCTTTTTGTTGGGTAAATGACGCCTCCGCCACGTCCGTCATGGCATTAGTGACATCTCCCACTATTGTTCTGGTGTGCCTCGCCCCTTGGGAGAACTCGAAGACTCAGTCATGACACGGGTGTGGAAGTGGAACCGCCCCGTGACCGTTCGGGAAGTCCTTGAAGACCTTCAGCAGGAACGGTCCATCGCCTACACCACTGTCATGACCGTTTTGGACAATCTCCATCAGAAGGGCTGGGTGCGCCGTGAAGCGGAAGGCCGCGCCTATCGATATGAGGCGGTCTCCACTCGGGCCGCCTACGCGGCCGCACTGATGAACGAAGCATGGTCCCAGAGCGACAACCCCGCGGCCGCTCTTGTCGCGTTCTTCGGCATGATGTCGGAGGAACAGCGCGAAGCGCTCAGCGATGCGATGCGCATCGTTCAGGGGCCGAACGTTCAGGCACCGAACCCGCCGAACCCCGACGCGGCGGAGGGCGAAGCAGAACGATAGCGTCCGGTCATGCCAGCAGAACCCCCTGAACTCAGCGCAAAAGCAGTCTCCGTACGCAGGGCGCGCACCGCCGATGTCCCGGCCGTGCGCGACCTCCTCGACTCCTACACCCGCCAGGGGATCCTGCTCGACAAAGCGACCGTCGCTCTTTACGAGTCGATCCAGGAGTTCTGGGTAGCGGAACGCGACGACAACGCCGAGGTCGTCGGCTGCGGCGCCCTGCATGTGATGTGGGAAGACCTCGCGGAAGTGCGCACACTCGCGGTGAAGCCCGATGTCAAGGGCGTCGGAGTGGGGCATCAGGTGTTGGGGAAGTTGCTGCAGACCGCCCGCTGGCTCGGTGTCCGGCGGGTTTTCTGTCTCACCTTCGAAGTCGACTTCTTCGCGAAGCACGGCTTCGTGGAGATCGGTGAGACGCCGGTCGACGGAGATGTCTACAGCGAGCTGCTGCGTTCCAATGACGAGGGTGTCGCCGAGTTCCTCGGCCTCGAACGAGTGAAACCGAACACCTTGGGCAACAGCCGGATGCTTCTGCATCTGTGATCGTCGCTGCGTATTCCGAACGCCTGCTGCCCCGGTTCCCTATGTCCGAAACGCGCATGTTTCCTGGGTTCTCGGGGTCCCCAGTCTCTCCCGGGGGTTTGTGTTTTTCCAGCAAAAGCGGTTTGCTTTCCGATGTACTGCAGTACTGCATATAACAGGGGGCGGCGATTCAGCGGCTCACGCCGCACGGTCCGGCCCTGAAGTTATCGATGAAAGGAAATCCGGTGGCACAGAAGGTTCAGGTCCTTCTTGTCGATGACCTCGACGGTGGCGAGGCGGACGAGACGGTGACGTTCGCGCTGGACGGCAAGTCGTACGAGATTGACCTCACCACTGCGAACGCGGACAAGCTCCGCGGTCTTCTTGAGCCTTACCTCAAGGGTGGTCGTCGTACCGGTGGCCGTGGTTCGGCCGGGCGCGCCAAGGCCCGCGCCGCTGCCACGAGCGGCGGTCAGGACACCGCGGCGATTCGCGCCTGGGCGAAGGAGAACGGTTTCGAGGTCAATGACCGCGGCCGCGTCCCCGCGTCCATCCGCGAGGCCTACGAGAAGGCCAACGGCTGACGACGGCCCCGTCGCAGGCGGACCCGGTGGCACTGCGTTGCCGCCGTGTCCACAAGTCGTACGAGACCGGAGCCCACGGCGGGGTCGCTGTGGGGCACGGTGCCACCCCCCACGCGGTACAGGGACGGCAGTGCCGGCAGCGTCGGCTCCACCTCGCACCCGGGCTCTGGGGGGCGCAGCCAGACGGCCGCCCCCCGCGAGCCGGACCACCCCGGGGGCGTGGGCGCATCGGTCCGCCCACCCGCCCCGACGGCTGTGAGCTCCAGCGGGATGTCACCCCACTCCAGCCACTCCAGGAGCCCCGGCAGTTCCTCGGCGCTCCCCGCGGCCACGAAGAGCCGCATCGTTTCCCCGCGCAGTGCCACCGGAGCCTTCGGCCCGAGATGCCGCAGCGCGGCGAAGCCGGCCTCCGCGGGAAGTTCGAGCACATCGAAGCGCAGCCCCGTGAGCAGCCGCACCGGCAGCCCCGGGCGCCGGTCCTCGGTCGCCCAGCCGAGTTCGTTCTCGTACCACTGACGCACCGGATCGCTCTGCTCGTACGGCAGGCGGGGCTGGGGAACGGTGAGGGCCATGTCTGAGCAACCGCCCGACGGACCGGTGGGTTACGCAGGGTGCTCGGGTGAACGCGCAGAGTGTCTGGATTCGGGGCGTAAAAGCGTGTTCGGCGGCGCAAGGCTGTTCGCCCGTAGCGGAGGGAACCGGCGCGCGCCGCATGGAGTGTCAGTCGTTACGGGTAAGACATCCCTAGTGGGGAGGGGCGACACGCGCGCCAGGCCGTCTCACGTTCGCCATCGGCGTAGTGGTGGTGAGGGTAAGTGCCTGGCCTGCGGGAACATCGTCTCGCACCATCGGGTTGGAGCAGTTGTCGGCGTTCGGGGTCAGGAGGCACCTCTTGTTCTCGGCCGGGTGTCGGCAGTTGGAATGAGCGGTCCCCGCTTGCGGGACTAAGCTGCGGAAGGACAGGGAGGGGATCGTCCCCAATCTTTCTGACCGCTCTGAGGAGCGATTAACGATGTTCGAGAGGTTCACCGACCGCGCGCGGCGGGTTGTCGTCCTGGCTCAGGAAGAAGCCCGGATGCTCAACCACAACTACATCGGCACCGAGCACATCCTCCTGGGCTTGATCCACGAGGGCGAGGGTGTCGCCGCTAAGGCCCTGGAGAGCCTCGGGATTTCGCTCGAGGCGGTCCGCCAGCAGGTGGAGGAGATCATCGGGCAGGGCCAGCAGGCTCCGTCCGGGCACATCCCCTTCACCCCCCGTGCCAAGAAGGTCCTGGAGCTCTCGCTCCGCGAGGCCCTTCAGCTGGGCCACAACTACATCGGCACGGAGCACATCCTGCTCGGCCTGATCCGCGAGGGCGAGGGCGTCGCCGCCCAGGTCCTGGTCAAGCTGGGTGCCGATCTCAACCGGGTGCGGCAGCAGGTCATCCAGCTGCTCTCCGGATACCAGGGCAAGGAGACCGCCACCGCGGGCGGTCCTGCCGAGGGCACGCCCTCCACGTCCCTGGTGCTCGACCAGTTCGGCCGGAACCTCACCCAGGCCGCTCGTGAGTCCAAGCTCGACCCGGTCATCGGGCGCGAGAAGGAGATCGAGCGGGTCATGCAGGTGCTGTCCCGCCGTACGAAGAACAACCCCGTGCTCATCGGCGAGCCCGGCGTCGGCAAGACCGCCGTCGTCGAGGGCCTCGCGCAGGCCATCGTCAAGGGCGAGGTGCCCGAGACCCTCAAGGACAAGCACCTCTACACCCTCGACCTGGGCGCGCTGGTCGCCGGTTCCCGCTACCGCGGTGACTTCGAGGAGCGCCTGAAGAAGGTCCTCAAGGAGATCCGCACCCGCGGCGACATCATCCTGTTCATCGACGAGCTCCACACCCTGGTGGGTGCGGGCGCCGCCGAGGGCGCGATCGACGCGGCTTCGATCCTGAAGCCGATGCTCGCGCGCGGTGAGCTGCAGACCATCGGCGCCACCACGCTCGACGAGTACCGCAAGCACCTGGAGAAGGACGCGGCCCTCGAGCGCCGCTTCCAGCCCATCCAGGTCGCGGAGCCGTCGCTGCCGCACACCATCGAGATCCTCAAGGGTCTGCGCGACCGTTACGAGGCCCACCACAGGGTCTCCATCACGGACGAGGCGCTGGTCCAGGCCGCCACCCTGGCCGACCGGTACATCTCGGACCGCTTCCTGCCGGACAAGGCCATCGACCTGATCGACGAGGCCGGTTCCCGGATGCGCATCCGCCGGATGACCGCGCCGCCGGACCTCCGCGAATTCGACGAGAAGATCGCCGGCGTCCGCCGCGACAAGGAGTCCGCGATCGACTCGCAGGACTTCGAGAAGGCCGCTTCCCTGCGCGACAAGGAGAAGCAGCTCCTGGCCGCGAAGGCCAAGCGCGAGAAGGAATGGAAGGCCGGCGACATGGACGTCGTCGCCGAGGTCGACGGCGAGCTCATCGCCGAGGTCCTCGCCACGGCGACGGGCATTCCGGTCTTCAAGCTCACCGAGGAGGAGTCCTCGCGGCTGCTCCGCATGGAGGACGAGCTCCACAAGCGGGTCATCGGCCAGAAGGACGCCATCAAGGCGCTTTCCCAGGCGATTCGGCGTACGCGCGCCGGTCTGAAGGATCCGAAGCGCCCCGGTGGTTCGTTCATCTTCGCCGGCCCGTCCGGTGTCGGTAAGACGGAGCTTTCCAAGACGCTCGCCGAATTCCTCTTCGGTGACGAGGACGCCCTGATCTCGCTCGACATGTCGGAGTTCAGCGAGAAGCACACGGTCTCGCGTCTCTTCGGTTCGCCGCCCGGATATGTCGGTTACGAAGAGGGCGGTCAGCTGACCGAGAAGGTCCGCCGCAAGCCGTTCTCGGTCGTCCTCTTCGACGAGGTCGAGAAGGCCCACCCGGATATCTTCAACTCGCTCCTGCAGATCCTGGAAGACGGTCGCCTGACCGACTCCCAGGGCCGGGTCGTGGACTTCAAGAACACGGTCATCATCATGACGACCAACCTCGGCACGCGTGACATCTCCAAGGGCTTCAACCTGGGATTCGCCGCGTCGGGTGACGTCAAGACCAACTACGAGCGCATGAAGACCAAGGTCAACGACGAGCTGAAGCAGCACTTCCGCCCGGAGTTCCTGAACCGTGTCGACGACACGGTGGTCTTCCACCAGCTCACCGAGGAAGACATCATCCAGATCGTCGACCTCATGATCGCCAAGGTGGACGAGCGCCTGAAGGACCGCGACATGGGCATCGAGCTCAGCTCGACCGCCAAGTCGCTCCTTGCGAAGAAGGGTTACGACCCGGTCCTGGGCGCCCGGCCGCTGCGCCGGACGATCCAGCGCGAGATCGAGGACATCCTGTCGGAGAAGATCCTCTTCGGCGAGCTGCGCCCCGGCCACATCGTGGTCGTCGACACGGAGGGTGAGGGCGAGACCGCCAAGTTCACCTTCCGTGGCGAGGAGAAGACGGCGCTGCCGGATGTCCCGCCGATCGAGCAGGCCGCGGGCGGCGGCGCCGGGCCTAACCTGAGCAAGGAGGCCTAGGCCTCCGGCCCGCAGAGCAGTGCAGGGACTGCCCCGGACCGTTTCCTACGGTCCGGGGCAGCCCCTTTCTGGCCTCTTCCGGCTGCGGGTGTTTCGTGGCTTGGCGCGCAGTTCCCCGCGCCCCTATGGGGCGCTGCCCCTGCGCGCGGCTATGACGTGATCGTCACGCCCTCCGGTACGTTCCGCACCCGCGGCAGTCGGGGATTGACCCGTAGCACGCTCAGGTTTGGGAAGCCGGTCAGCCAGGACATGTCCGGGTCGGCGAGTTCCGCGGTGATCCACAGGTGGGTGAGCTGCTCGTGTTCAAGGCCGTCCAGGAGCTCTTCGGTACGCATGACGCCGACCACCTGGATCCACGGCCGCCCGCCCAGGTGCCGCAGCGCCGCGAGCTCGGCGGTGTCGGAGACGGGGAAGTACAGGCCGACCGGATCCAGATGGGCGATGATCTCGCGCGCGTACCGCTCCGTGTCGAAGTGCCGCCAGGGGCGGGCCAGCTCGGCCCGGATGGAGAGGGCCGAGCGGTGCCGGAGGCGGGCGAGATAGTCGATCGCGGCGTCGTCCTGGACGCGGGTCGCCGTGATCGCGAGCAGCAGTGCCTGCTGGTCGCTCGGCACCTGCGCGGGGTCCGGCAGCTGCTCCAGGACGATGGGGCCGACCCAGCCGAGGCTGCGGGCGGCCAGTTCGTTCGTGGGGCGTACGAGGTTCTTGGTGCGGTCGTGGACGAGTTGCTGCACCGCGGGGTCGAGTTCGGTGACGTGCTCGAGGCAGGCCGCGGCCATCAGGCGCCGGTGGTTCACATGCGGGCGGCGCAGGTTGGGGGCGGCGGCCAGGAGCCGCTCCAGGAAGTCGGCGCACTCCTCGGGCCGTGCGTGGGCGGCGGACATGCGGATGACCTCCTCCCACTCGGAGCGGTGCGCGTGATCGACGAGCGTGCGGAACTGCCCGCGGGCCACGATCTCCTTGGCGGCCAGATAGTCCTGGAAGGTGCGGTGGATGAAGTCCACGGAGAGGCCCGCCTGTTCGCGGAGCAGCCCTGTGCGGTGCAGCAGATGCCGGAAGATCTTCTCGCCGTCGCCCGCCGCGCGGGCGGAGGGAATGGCGGGCAGGGCCGCGTCCAGGATGCCGACCACCCGGTGGCGCGGCAGCTCCGAGACGCCTTCCTCGACCATCGCGTGCGCGAGCTTGCGCAGCAGCAGCTCGCGCGGCCCCTGCTGGAGCCGCACATCATCGGCGTACAAGACATCACGCTCGGGATCGCGGCGCTGCAGGAGCATCTCCAGGGCGGCGTCGTACAGCTCCTTGCGGCCGTTGGGGAGCGAGCCCGAGCGGTCGCGGTTGAGGGCGCAGATCAGCCCGCACATCAGGGGGTTGGTGGCGAGCTGCCGCAGCTCGCGGTAGATGCGTACGGAGTGCAGAAGCCGCTGCTCGTACTCCCTCAGCTCGTCGCGGTCCCGCTGCTCCTTGCACGCTTCGTCGCTCAGCGCGGCCGCGTGCCAGTCGTGGATGAACCGGGTGACCTGGTCGCGTGACATGGGCGCGAGCGACAGCTCCCGGAAGCCCTCCTCGGCGAGGCGCTCCTGGGCCAGCCATCCGTCCTCGACGGCGGAGGGACGCGAGGTGACCAGACAGCCGTTGCCGGAGAAGATGCGCAGGAGACGGCGGAGCTGGCCGCGCAGCTCGCCGCGGCTCGCCTCCGGGGCCTCGTCGATGCCGTCGACCAGGAGCATGGCGCGACCGGCGAGGAGCGTACGGACGACCCAGCCCTCCGGGGCGCGGTCGGCCAGTGGGTGGCGGATGGCGTGCAGGAAGTCGTCCGGGGCGGGGAAGCCTTCGCGGGCGAAGCGGCGTACGGGAAGGACGAACGGCACCCGGGCGCCTTCGCGGGCGGCGGCCACCGCGAGCCACTGCACGAGGGTTGTCTTGCCGGAGCCGGCGTCACCGCGAAGCAGCACGCGCTCGTGCCCCTCCAGGGCGCGGTCGGCGAGCAGCACGGTCCGCGGCTCGCCCGGCACTCCGCTGCCGCTGCTCTCCTCGGCCTCCAGGCTGAGGTAGGTGTCCTCCAGGGGCCAGCGGTCGGGCGCGTTGGCGAGGTCGACGCCGACGATGGTGAGCCAGCCGTGCTGCCGTACGACTTCCTCGGCGTACAGGGCCTCGAAGTCCCGGTCTTCCTGGGAGCGTTCGGGCTGCCGGGCGGCGGCCTCCGCGTCGTTCAGGTCGACGAGCTGGCGTATGCGGCTGGAGCGGCCGGGCATCTGCTGCTGGATGTGCGGGGAGCGGCGGACGAGGTGATGGAGCAGATGCAGGCAGACGGCGACGAGCAGCTCGTCGTGGAACCAGGCGGCGTCGGGGGTCAGGGCCCGATCCGCCCCCTGCACGGCGCCTCGGAGTCGGCGTGCGTAATCCTGCGGGCCGAGGCGTACGACGTCGACGTCGGTGAGGTCGAGCTCGCCGACGGCCAGCAGGGTCCTGGCCAACACGTCTGCTATGGCGGTGAGTTCACCGCCGGGCGCGGTGTGCGCCTCGGCGGCGAGCTGGACGAACTCGGCGGCCGTGCGGTGGACGTCGTCCGGGGTCGCGGGCGCGTCGGGCCCTCGCCAGGTGGCGAGGGCGGCGATCAACTCGGGGGCGGTGGGCGGCTGTTGAGGTGTGGTGCGGATGAGCCGTTGAACGAGCGGAGCGGCGAGCGTCGTGGGAATGCGGACAACGGGCTCCATGGACATGGGGGGTCCCTGCGGGTGGGTTGTCTTGGAGCGTCAAGGTTAGGTGAACTCCGCGTGGATGTCGGGCCGGTGAGCGGGATCGAGGCGGCTCGGATGGTCCGGGCCGCTCAGGCGGCGAGCCCGAGGGCCAGGGCGCCGACGACCGGGGCCGCATAGATGAGGGGGAAGGGGATGTGGGTGTACCAGCGGGCGCGGATCACGGTGACGACGGCTCCCGTGAAGTACGCGATGAGGCAGATCCCGGCGACGATGCCGATGACCGGTACGAACAGACCGACCAGCAGGCCCACGGTTCCCGCGGCCTTGGCAGCGCCGAGCCAGGGCAGCCAGGACATCGGGACGCCGTAGTCGGCCATGGGCTCGACGACCCACTTCGAGCGGAGGAAGACGGAGGTGGCGGAGAAGCCGGTCATGACGGCGGCGAGGATGGTGACGACGAGGTGGGCAGTGGACATGGGGTGCTCCTTCTTGGGCGCGAGGGGGGCTCCGGTTGGTGCCCTTGCTGGTGCCTCGCTGCTATGACGGAGCGCGTCGCGGGAGTGTGACGGGTGGGGGGAGGGAGATTTTTCGGCGGGGTGGATTCAGCTCAATCGGTGATGCCGGGGTCGTGTACCGCTACCCGCTCGGGGAGGGAATCGAGGCCGGTGACCTGCTGGGTTGCGACCGTCAGGTGCCTCAGCGACGGCAGGTGCGCCAGGGGTGCGACGTCCTGGGTTTCCCGGTCACCGAGCTCATGCACGGACAGGCGCGTGATGTTCGGAAAGAGCCGCGTGACGCGGGATGCCGTCGACGGCCAGTCGCTGCCGTCGTGCAGCAGGGACAGTTCCGTCAGACCGGGAACGGTCAGTCCGGCCGGTGCGTGGGCGAGGCTCATGGATGTCAGGTCCAGCCGGACGAGACGGGGAAGGCGCGACAGCGCCTCCCACGTGGCGGGCGAGGTCGGCCCGTCCGTGTCGCCGAAGATGATCCACTCCAGGTCCGGCCATCTGCCCATGTGGTGGACGTCGTCCACAGCGTGAGTGGCGTCCATGAGGCCAAGCGTGCGCAGCGGGATCTCGGCGGGCAGGAGGCTGAGGCTCCAGGGTTCGTAGACGTCCATCACGCGGAGCTGGTCCAGTTCGCGCAGCCCGTGGAGCGCCTCTTGAGTGAGGCGAGCAGGGGGCGCCTTGAGGGCGAGGAACGTGGGCACGCAGGCAGCGATCAGCCGGGAGGCGGCCGCGGGGGAGACGGTCTCACGGACGTCAAGGAGCCGTGGGCGCATCCCCAGTCGGTCGAGCTCGCTGACCTGGTCGTCGCTTCGGATGGTGAAGTAGGTCTCGCCGTCGTCGAGTTGGGCGATGACCTGATCCGCATAGAGCCCGCGGTCGAAGCGGTCCCAGGCCCACATGAGCTGGCTGCGGACACGGAAGTTGTGGTGCTGTGCGAAGCGCGCGAGGAGCGGGATCGCCGCGTCCGACTTGATGTGCGTCGCGGCGATCGTGACGTTCAAGGCCTCTTCGTCGCTCAAGTCTTCGGGCCCCGGCAGCAGATCGAGCACCATCGGGCCGACCGCCCCGAGCTCGCGGGCATCCGGTGCGGAAAGCGGCGGAATGTAGCTCCGCATCCGCCACTCCACCTCCTCCCGAACCTTCTGATCCAGCTCCGCCGCATGCTCCAGGCACGCCGCCGCGAGGAGATCCATCCGCATCCGGGCAGGGGCGTTCGGCGAGAGCGCGTCCCCGGCCGCAAGCAAGTCCCGGAAGATTTCCGCCCGTTCGCGCGGCCGTGCCTGCGCCACCGTCATCTGGATGACGTCCGCCCACTGGTCGTCCGCCGCGTTCCGGACCAGCAGCCCGTAATCGCCCTCGTCCAGGATCGCCCGCGCCCCCAGGAAGTCCTGGAAGGTGCGGTGGACGAAGTCGACGGTGTCCGGGCCGGGTTCGCGGAGGAGGCCGCTGCGGTGGAGGAAGTGCTCGTACACCGCCGCCTCGTCGCCGAGCGCCGCGACCTCCGGCACCGCGGGCAGCGCATCCGCGATGATCGTCTCCGCCCGTGAACGGTCCATCTGCGTGCGGCCGTTGCGGATCAGCCAATGGGCGAGGCGTTGCAGCAGCTGGAGTTGGGGCTCCTCGCGTATCTCCGGTACTCCCATGTCGCGTTCGCGGTCGCGGCGTACCAGGAGCATGGAAAGTGCTGCCGTGTAGAGGTCCTTGCGGCTGAGCGGGAGGAATCCTCTGCGGTCGCGGTGCAGGGCGCAGATCAGGCCGCACATCAGCGGGTTGGTGGCCAGCCGGCCCAGGTCCTGCTTCGAGCCGACCGCTTCCAGCAACTGCTTCTCGTACGAAGCCAAGGCCGCGTCCTCGTCCGGGGCGCCCGTCGCCGCGGCCGCGTGCCAGCGGCCGATGAAGGCGGCGACGTCCGTCCGGCTCATCTCGGAGAGGGTCAGCTCGGTGAAGTCCTCCTCCGCGAGCCAGTCCTCGCGGATCGCCGAGGGGCGGGAGGTGACCAGCCACCGGTTGCCCGGGTACGCGTCGATCAGGTCCGTGAGCCACGCGCGCGTGCGGGCGCGTTCCGGCTCCGGGATCTCGTCGATGCCGTCCACCAGGATCAGGCCGCGGCCTGCCGTCAGGACCCGGGATTCCCAGCCCTTCGGCTGCGTCCCGGCGAGGGGGCAGCCCACCGCCGACAGGAAGTCTGCCGGGGCGGGGAGGCGCTCGCCGTGGCGGGTGAGGGTGCGCAGGGGGAGTACGTAGGGGATGCGGTCGTGGAGGTATGACATGCGGTTCTGGGCGGCGGGGCCTCCCGATGCGCTTACCGCCAGCCACTGGACCAGGGTCGTCTTGCCGGAGCCTGCCTCGCCCCTCAGGAGTACGCGGTCGTGGTCGGCCAGGGCCTGGTCGGCGGGGCGGGGGGCGGGGGCCGAGCGGTCCATCTGGGCCGCCCACTGCTCGGGGCCCGCGAGGGCAACTTCCTCCAGGGACAGCTGGTGCCTCGCCTCCAGCGACATATATGCCGCATCCAACGGCCACCGCCCCGGCGAATTCGCCAGGTCGATCCCGAAGATCGTCAGCTTGCCGTGCTTCTTCGCGACGTAGGAGAGATAGCGCTGTTCGAAGGCCACGTCCTCCGCCCCGGGGAGCGGGCTGCGGGATATCAGTTCGTCCATCTTCGCGATCAGTTCCGCCTGGCGGCGGCTCTGTGCGACCAGCGTCGCTGCCACGAAGGTCGAGCGTTGCGTGAAGAAGTGCAGGATGTGCAGGCAGGTGGTGTCGAGCAGGCGGTCGTAGAAGTACGTGGCGTCCGCCGAGAGGTCGCGGTCGGGGCGGTCGGCGGCCTGGCGGAGGCGGGCGGCCAGGGGGCCGTGGCCGAGTTCCACCGCCTCCACGTCGCTGAGGGTGAGGTCGCCGAGCGCGTGCAGGGTGCGGGTCAGGGCGTCCGCCACCGCCTGTTCCTCGTCGGCGGTGATCGCCCGCTCTCCGGTGCGCAGGGCCTGGCGGACGAGGGTGGAGGCGAGAGCGGCCAGGTCTCGCTCCGTCAGGGTGCGCTTCTCGCCTCTGAAGGACACCAGGCCGGAGAGGCGTACCGGGCGGTCCACCAGGCCTGCCCCCGGCCCCTCTCGTACGAAGAGTTTCTTGATCAGAGGGGTTACGGCCGCCGACGCGAGCCGGGTGCCGATGACCACGGGATCCATGCGCGTGAGCGTAGTGCCGGTCACATTCCGGGGGATGTGGATCTCGGTCCCCGGTGACATGACGCACAGGCGATATGTCCGGTACTAGGCGGAATAGTGGTGACGTACGGGGATGTGGTCGGGACCTTCGGTCCGCAACCTCCGGGACCTTCGGCGCGGCGGGGTGCGGGGCCTTCGATGCGGGTGGGTGTGGGCGCGAGGGGCCTCCGCTATGTGGGGTTAAACCCGTCTTCGGTGTCCAATTCTGGCAAGTGAGTGAAGGGGGAATTGTCGGATGTGGGGGGTGTCAAGGGGGCGAAAGGGTCGCCCGGAGCTACGGCTTTCGGTAGTAGATGGGGGGTTTGAGCATGGGTGGGGGTGCGGGTTACCAAGGGATGGCCAACCCGGCGGAGCGCAGTGCTGCGTGTGCCGGGTCCCTTTATGCCCGGCCCGCCGACGCGAGGACGCGAGCCGAACCACGCACGGCATGCATCACGCATCACTCGTCACGCATGCCACACGCCCCCCATCCCGGAGGTAATCCAGCATGTCGAAGCGCGCCACGACCCACCATTCCGGCCTGTCCCTGCTCCGTACGCGGACGGCCGTCGTCACCGTCGCAGCCCTCGGGCTCGGAGCATCGGCAGTTCTCGGATCCGGTGTCGCGGCCGCTGCCGACAGTGCCGGTGCGCTGCCCGGCATCTCCGCGAACTCGATCGCCGCCCAGGCCGCCGCTCAGGCCAAGGCCGCGGAGACGGCCAAGCAGGCCGCGGCGAAGAAGGCCGCGCAGGCCAAGCAGGCCGCCGCGAAGAAGGCCTCCTCTTGGCAGGACCCGGTCGACAAGTACACGCTCTCCGCGTCCTTCGGTCTCGGCGGCAGCATGTGGTCCTCCAAGCACTCCGGCCAGGACTTCGCGGTGCCGATCGGCACCTCGGTCGAGGCCGTGCACGGCGGCACCGTCGTCAAGGCCGGCGGCAACGGCGCCGGTGACGGCCCCGCGTACGGCAACGCCGTCGTGATCAAGCACAGCAACGGCACCTTCTCGCAGTACGCGCACCTGTCCAAGATCGACGTGCGCGTCGGCCAGGCCGTCGCCACCGGGCAGCACATCGCCGCCTCCGGCAACACCGGCAACTCCAGCGGCCCGCACCTGCACTTCGAGATCCGTACGACCCCGAACTACGGCACCGCGGTCGACCCCGTCGCGTTCCTGCGCTCCAACGGCGTCACCGTCTGACAGCCATAGACCGCAGTAGAACTCAGGCGCCTTCGTGCGCCCGTGTCACCAGATCGATGGCGACCTCGAGGATGGCCTTGCGCTTCTCCTCGGGGTCGCCTTCGGCGTCCTTGAGGACGAACATGCCGCCGTGCATCGTGAACAGCGCGCTGAAGCAGCGCACTTGGGCGGTCATCGGGGCGCCCGGCTCCTTGAGGATGTCGAGCAGGCTGAACATGCGGTCCTTGAAGGTCTCACCCGTCTTCAGGTCCCGCATCGTCGCCTGGTTCTCCTGCATGAAGCGGAAGAGCGGCGCCGCGCCGGTGAGGATCTCGCTGTAGCGGGTCAGGATCTCCCGCTTGATCTCCAGGGTGCGCGGCTGTTCCTTGCCCCACTCCACCAGCTCGTCGATGGGCCGGGTGAGGTCCTCGAAGATGCTGGTGAGGATGTCTTCCTTGGTCTTGAAGTGGTAGTACAGCGCGGCCTTCGTGACGTCCAGACGCTCGGAGATCTCGCGCAGTGACGTCTTCTCGTACCCCTGCTCGGCGAAGAGTTCGAGGGCCACGTCCTGGATGCGCTGACGGGTGTTTCCCCGGCGCTGCTGCTTGCCCGTGCCCGTGACCATCTCGGTGCTCCTCGGCTCCCTCGGCTCGAATCCTCGGACTCGAAGGACTCGAATTTACTTACTTGACGCCCGGCTAGTTAGGGGTCTAGTTTCCCTCAGTGTAGTCAACTTGCCGGGCGGCAAGTAAGTAGCGGTTCGCAGTCGGGGAATCCGGGGAGTGGGGATCATGGCGGAAACCAAGAAGCCGATCGAGGGCTCGCAAGAGCCACCGCAGCGCAGTGTGCGCGTCGTCATGCTGGCGCTGATGGTCACGATGCTGCTCGCGATGCTCGACAACATGATCATCGGCACCGCGATGCCGACCATCGTGGGCGAGCTCGGCGGCCTGGAGCACCTGTCGTGGGTCGTCACCGCGTACACCCTCGCCACCGCCGCATCCACCCCGATCTGGGGCAAGCTCGGCGACATGTACGGGCGCAAGGGCGCCTTCATGACGTCCATCGTCATCTTCCTGGTCGGCTCCGCGGCCAGCGGCATGGCCCAGGACATGGGCCAGCTCATCGGCTTCCGCGCCCTCCAGGGGCTGGGCGCCGGCGGTCTGATGGTCGGCGTCATGGCGATCATCGGTGACCTCGTCCCGCCGCGGGAGCGCGGCAAGTACCAGGGCATGATGGCCGGCGTGATGGCGCTCGCCATGATCGGCGGACCGCTGGTCGGCGGCACCATCACCGACCACTGGGGCTGGCGCTGGTCCTTCTACATCAACCTGCCGCTCGGCGTCGTGGCCCTGCTCGCGGTGAGCGCGGTGCTGCATCTGCCGAAGAAGCGGTCCAAGGTACGGATCGACTACCTCGGCGCGGCCCTGCTGACCGTCGGCATCACCTCCATCGTCCTCGTCACCACCTGGGGCGGCACGGAGTACGCCTGGGACTCCGCCGTGATCATGGAGCTCATCGGGATCGGCGTCGCCTCGCTCATCGGCTTCCTCTTCGTCCAGACGAAGGCGGCCGAGCCGATCATGCCGCTGCACATCTTCAAGAGCCGCAACTTCACGCTGATGTCCGTCATCGGCTTCATCACCGGCTTCGTGATGTTCGGAGCGGTGCTCTTCCTGCCGCTCTACCAGCAGTCCGTGCAGGGGGCCTCGGCCACCAACTCCGGGCTTCTGCTGCTTCCGATGCTCGGCGCGATGATGGTCGTCTCGCTGATCGCGGGGCGGGTGACGACCAACACCGGGCGGTACAAGGTCTTCCCGATCGTCGGCGGTGCGCTGATGGTGGTGGGGCTCTTCCTGCTGGCCCAGATGGACACGGACACCTCGCGGGTGACCTCCGGGCTCTACATGGCCGTACTCGGTGCGGGCATGGGCTGCCTGATGCAGATCACCATGCTGGTCGCGCAGAACAGCGTCGAGATGAAGGACATGGGCGTCGGGTCCTCATCGACCACCCTCTTCCGTACGCTCGGCTCCTCGTTCGGCGTCGCGATCATGGGCGCGCTGTTCAACAACCGGGTGAACGACGTCATGACGGAGCGGGCCGGGGCGCTGGGCGGGAACGTCACGGAGAAGTCGGCGCAGCTGGATGCGGCGAGTCTGGCGAAGCTGCCGGAGGCGGTGCGGGACGCGTATCAGCACGCGGTGTCTTCCGGCACGCACTCGGCGTTTCTGCTGGGCTCGGCCATCGGGGTCGTCGCTCTGATCGCGGCCTTCTTCGTGAAGGAGGTCCCGCTGCGGGGGGCTGGGCCGAAGGACTCCGGGCCGGAGGATTCCGGGCCCAAGGACACCGGGGCCGACAAGCCGGTCGGGGGTGCGGCCGGGGACGCCGCGCAGGACGGTGAGAAGACGGTCGCGCAGACCGTCTGAGCGGATTGAGCCGCCCTCTCCTCGGCAGAGGGAAGCCCCCGGGAGCGTGATGCATACGCTCCGGGGGCCTTCCCTTGTGCCGTGTACGCCGGAGGCGGCCCGAAGGCACCCGCTACATGTCCGGCAGCTGCAGGATCGGGAAGCTGCCCGTGTTGGTCGGGGCGTGTTCCGGGAGCCAGAGGACTGCCACCGCGCCCTCCGCCGGGTCGTCGGGGCCCGCGCCCGCCGGCGTCACATTGCGGAAGGTGAGCCGCGCGCCGAGCACCCTCGCCTGGCCCGCAGCGATCGTCAGGCCAAGGCCGTGGCCGACGCCCGCGCGGTCCGAACTGCCGGTGCGGAAGCGGCTCGGGCCCTCCGCGAGGAGACCCGCGGGGAAGCCGGGGCCGTGGTCGCGGACCCGCACCACGCGGCCCTCGACACTCACCTCGACCGGCGGTTTGCCGTGCTTGGCCGCGTTGGCGAGGAGGTTGCCGAGGATGCGCTCAAGGCGGCGCGGGTCGGTGGTGACCTCCGACTCGTGCACCACCGTCACCTTCACATCCCCGTTCAGGACCGCGATCCGCCGCGTCACGAACTCGCCCAGCATGATGTCCTGCAGCTCGGCACGCTCGGCCGCGCTGTCGAGGCGGGCCACTTCCAGGACGTCCTCGACGAGCGTGCGCATCGCCTGCGCACGGTCCCTGACCAGCTCGGTCGGGCGGCCCGGCGGGAGCAGCTCGGCCGCCGTGAGCAGGCCCGTCACCGGCGTACGCAGCTCGTGCGCGATGTCCGCCGTCACCCGCCGCTCGGCCTCGAGGCGCTGCTTCAGGGCGTCCGCCATCGCGTCCACCGACCGCGCCAGATCATCGGTCTCATCGCGTACGACGCCGCCGATGGCCTCTCGTACGCTGACATCCGTGTGCCCCTGGGCGACGTCCTGAGCCGCGGCCGCCGCCTTGCGCAGCCGCCGTGACAGCTGGCCGCCGATCAGCACGCCGAGCGCGCAGCCGCCGAAGACGACCGAGATCGAGCCGATCACCAGGGCCTGGTCGAGGTCCTTCATGACGGTGGTGCTGCGGTCGGGCAGGGGCGTGTGCAGCGACAGGATGCGGCCGTCGCTGAGCGGCACGGCGGCCCAGATGTCCGGCACTCCGTGGGCGTGCTCCTCCACGAAGGTCCCGCGCCGCCCGGTCACGACCTTGTCCCGCAGCCCGTCCGGCAGATCCGGGTCGTCGATCTTGAAGCCGACCGCCCGGCCCGCGGAGTTCTCGTAGCCCCGCTGCATGTACGCGAGCTTCGTGTCCTGGAAATCGCGCGCGCTGTCGAGCATCGAGACGCGCGCCGCGTTGTGTACGACAAGGCTGAGCGCCACCGCGACCAGCGCGCCGACCAGGGCGATCGCCGCGCTGATCTTCCAGCGCACACCGGTGCGCAGCCGGCAGCCAACCGTCCGGCGCAGCCGGGAGCCCAGCGTCCCCCTGCTCATATGCGTCCCCTGCGATCCGCCTGGCGGTGAATGTCCCTCACGCCTTGAGCTTGTAGCCGAAGCCGCGGACCGTCTCGATGCGGTCCTGGCCCACCTTCGTACGCAGCCGCTGCACATGGACGTCGACGACGCGCGTGTCCCCGCCCCAGCCGTAGTCCCACACCCGCTCAAGGAGCTTGTCGCGGGAGAGGACCGTGCCGGGCGCGGAGGAGAACTCCAGGAGCAGTCGCATCTCGGTCGGCGTCAGCGCCACCGGAGCGCCGGCCCTGCGGACCTCCATGCCCTCCGTGTCGATCTCCAGGTCGCCGAAGTGCAGCACGCCGCCGTCCGGCGCGCCGGTCTCACCGGCCGCGGGCGCCGCGCCCGGACCGCTCGCGTGGCCGAAGCGGCGCAGCACGGCGCGGATCCTGGCGACGAGCACGGCGCCGTCGAACGGCTTGGTCACGTAGTCGTCGGCGCCCGCCTCCAGGCCGAGGACGACATCGATGGAGTCGGCACGCGCGGAGAGCATGATCACCGGGACCGTGGACTCGTCGCGGATGCGGCGGCACAGCGAGACGCCGTCGAGGCCGGGCACCATCACGTCGAGCAGCGCGATGTCGGGGCGGTTCGCGCGGAACGCCTCCAGGCCGAGCAGGCCGTCGGGCATCGCGGTGACCACGAAGCCGTCCCGTTCGAGCGCGAGCTGCGTCGCCTCACGGATGACGTCGTCGTCCTCGACGAACAGGACGTGGGTGTGCTCAGCCATCGGGTGCTCTCTCAGTTCTCCGTCGGGGCGGGAGCGTCGCCGCCCGCCGCTCTGCCGTAGTGAGTGCGGTGGCGGTCCGTCTCCGTGAAGCGGTTCGTGGTCCAGTGGTAGGTGATGACGTCCTCGACGGACGGGTACTCCACCGGATCACCCTTCTGGTACGCCTGCTTGGTGACCACCAGGTCACCCTGGTCGATCTCCGCGTAGACGGGGGGCTCCTCGTCCTGGAAGACATTCTGGTACTTCTTGCCCTCGGCGCGATACACGTACGTACCGGTGCCGACGGCGTCGTCGCAGGCCATGACGTTCACGACGACATCGGACGCGGAGCCTCCGGTCAGGTTGCCGTACGAGACGTCGACGGGGTAGTCATCGGCCGAGCAGGGCTGCAGCTCGCGCTTGACCGACTGGCTGACCTTCGGGTCGTTCTTGATGAGCTGCACGGGGTCGACGTCCGCCGCGGGGGCGGGCGCCGCCGATGTCGACGGCGCCACGGTGGGGGAGGGCGACACCACCGTCTCGCCGCGGTTGGCCGGGCCCTCGTCGCGGGTTCCGGAGCCGCCTGCCGAGCAGGCGGTGAGCAAAAGGCCGATGGCGGCGAGCACGGCCACCGCCGTGCTCCCCGCCCTCATGGTCCTTCTGGCCCGGGTGCTTAGGCCGCGCAACGCTCCCGCTCCTCACGTTCGAGCGTGCCGCCCGCGGGTTCCTCGCTGTCCCGGCTCTCCAGCTCGTGGCGGAGCCGGGCGAGCGCCCGGTGCAGCGTGCTCTTGACCGTTCCTGCCGACATGCCGAGTGCGGCGGCCGTCTCCTCTGTGGACATCTGCTCCCAGTGTCGCAGCACGACGACACTGCGCTGCTTGGGTGCGAGCACCTTCATGATGTCCATGAGGAGGGCGCGGTCCGCGTGCTGTTCGGTGGAGTCTTCCACGCTCGCGTCGGGCAGCTGCTCGGTGGGGACCTCTTCGAGCTTGCGGGCCCGCCACCACTCCGTACGCGTGTTGATCATGACGCGGCGCAGATAGGCGTCCGCGAGCCGCTTGTCGGCTATGCCGTCCCAGCGGCCGTACGTCCGCACCAGTGCGGTCTGAAGCAGGTCCTGGGCGTCGACGGGGTCGGGCACCAGGCGCCGGGCACTGCGCAGCAGGGCATCCTGCCGAGTGCGGACGTACTCTTCGAACTCGAGCACCTCGCCGTGCGCCATACCTAACCGCCTCCGTTCCGCCAACACCACGACGCGTCTGGTTTGACACGTCCCTCGACCGCTGTCCCTTGCCTGTGCGGTACGGGAATGAAGCTACGGAGGGCTTGTCACGGGGCTGTGCGGAGCAGCCAGCGGAGGGCGCACGGCCTTCCGTCGGTTGTGTAACAGAAGCAGGCGGGACGTAAACCGAGGGCGTTTTGGGCGGAAGTGTCAGGTGAGCGGCAGCCGGTAGAAGCCGTTCGGGAGCGGCTCCACCAGGCCGTCGGCGACCAGGCCGTCCAGCGAGCGGGCCCGCTGCACCGGCTCGTCCCACACCCGGTCGAGGGCCGACTGCGGTACGGGGGCCACCGCGTCGCGCAGTACCGCGAGCAGCTTGCCCCGGACCTGGCGGTCCGTGCCCGCGTACGTCTGGCCCTTGCGGGCCGGGCCCTCGTGCGCGGGCTTCCCCGCCGTCCGCCAGGCGCACTGCTGTGCGATGGGGCAGCGGGAGCAGTCCTCGTTCTTGGCGGTGCAGACGAGGGCGCCGAGCTCCATGGACGCGGCGGCCCAGCGGGACGCGGTGCGTTCGTCCTCGGGGAGCAGGGCGCGGGCGAGTTTGCGCTCGGCGGCGGTGGTGGCGTTGGGCGGGTACTGCACGCCGGTCACGGCGCGCGCGAACACCCGGCGCACGTTGGTGTCGAGGACGGCATGCCGCTGCCCGTACGCGAACGACGCCACGGCAGCGGCCGTGTACTCCCCGATCCCGGGCAGCGCGAGCAGCTGAGCGTGCCGTGTCGGTACGTCCCCTCCATGCCGCTCCGTTATGGCGACGGCGGCGCCGTGCAGCCGGAGCGCGCGGCGGGGGTAGCCGAGCCGTCCCCAGGCGCGGACGGCCTCGCCCGGGGCTTCCTTGGCGAGGTCCGCGGGGCGGGGCCAGCGGGCGAGCCACTGCTCGTACACGGGCAGGACGCGGTTCACCGGCGTCTGCTGCAGCATGAACTCGCTGACCATCACGCCCCAGGGACCGGCGTCGGCCCGACGCCACGGCAGATCCCGGGCGTTGGCGTCGAACCAGGCGATGACGGGGCTGTGCAGGGCCTTGCCGGCGGGCCCGTGCGGGGACTCGGCGTCGGGCGTGGACAGTGGCGTGGACATGGGCATGGGCTTCGTGGGCGCAGTCATGGCAGGACGATCCTGCCATGGGGGCGGCGGGCGTTGGGCCAACCTGGAGGTGGGCACGGCGATGTCGCCTGCGGCGGGCGGGGCGGTTCGTCTTGGCCGGGGCGGAGATGCACTGCCGCCACCTCCTGCCGTCCGCCGCTGTGGGCAGCCGTTCCGCCGCCGCCTCCCGCCTACGCCGCCGCCTCCCCTGCCCACCCCGGCGCGTCACCCCGCCGCCGTGCTGCTGCCGTCCGCCGCTGTGGGCAGGCGTTCATCCCACTGCCTACGCCGCCGCCTCCCCCGCCCACCCGGGCAAGTCACCCCGCTGTCATGCCACTGCCGTCCGCCGCTGTGGGCAGGCGTTCCGCCGCCGCCTCCCCCGCCCACCCGGGCAAGTCACCCCGCTGTCATGCCACTGCCCTCCGCCGCTGTGGGCAGGCGTTCCGCAGGGCGGAACGGGTGGGCACAGCCCCAGCTGCCGAGTACCGATGAAGCAAGGCGGAGGGGCAAGGGGAAGTCCTGACTTTCGGCAGGGGTGTTGGCGGGCGGAGGGAAGTAGCGTCGACGGGGTGAGTCGGCGGTGGTGGGTGGATGCGGGGGCTTGGGCGGGGGTTGCCCTGCCTGCTGTGGCTGTGGACCGGGTGGGGCTGAATGAACCCCGGTCGGTCGGGGCGGAGGTGGCGGGGCTCGCCGCGCTGGCCCTCGCGGTGGGTATCTGGCGAGTGGCCCCCCCGGGGTGCGGGCGCGGGCGCCCCCGGGGGGGGGGGCGCCCCCCCCCCGGGGGGGGATACACACGGTGAGAGGCGCCCGCCACTCACGCGGTGTATAACGG